>DASPIV010000336.1:0-5924 GCA_035628955.1 Bordetella sp. | reverse complement strand
GGCCTGGCGCTGGGTGCGCGGCCATGCCGGCGACCCAGGCAATGAACGCGCCGACGCCCTGGCGAACCTGGGCGTCGACAGCCTGCGCAAACGCTAGCGGCGTCCCCGCCCAGGCGTCCCGGCGGCGGCATGCCAATAACCGGCACCCACTCCGCACTGGGGAATACCCGGAAACTGTCCGGCCCGGCATGCCGGCTGGCACGTATTTGTGCCAGTATGTAAGAGCCTGGTGCTACAGTGCCATGCCATTTCCTTGTTTCACAGCGCCCTGGCTGGCATCCCGGCTGGGCGCTCTACTGCACCGCCACCATCTCGCATGAAAAAAGCCGTATTGCTGGCCGCCGTTGCGGCCGGGCTCGCCGCGGGCGCGGCCCTGGGGTTCTGGGCGCCGCGCTGGCTGGCGGCGCCCGCCGCCACGTCCGCCGATGCGGCCGTGCCAGTGGCCAAGACGCCCGAGGCAATCCGGGTAGAAACCGCCACGGTGCAGCAACTGACCTTCACGCGCGGCATCTCCGCGGTGGGCAGCCTGCGTTCCGATGAATCGGTGGTGCTGCGGCCCGAAGTAGCTGGCCGCATCCAGCATATCGATTTCCAGGAGGGGCAACCGGTCGAGCTCGGGCAGGTGCTGATCCGGCTGGACGACTCCGTGCCGCGCGCCGAACTCGACCAGGCGCGCGCCAACCTGGCGCTGGCCCAAAGCCATTACCGGCGTGCCGTCGACCTGCAGGGCCGCGGCTTCGTCAGCCAGCAGGCGCGCGACGAGGCAGCCAGCAATCTCAAGGTCCAGCAGGCGGCCACCGCGCTGGCCCAGGCGCGGCTGGACAAGATGACCATACGCGCGCCGTTCGCCGGTATCGTCGGCCTGCGCAGCATGTCGGTGGGCGACTATGTCGACCAGGGGCAAGACCTGGCTCCGCTCGAGGCCATCGATCCGCTCAAGGTGGACTTCCGCGTGCCCGAGATGTATTTCGGCAAGGTCAAGGTGGGCCAGTCCCTGACGGTGCGGCTCGATGCCTTGCCGGGCGAAGAGCGCAAAGGCGAGGTTTACGCGGTCAGCCCGCTGGTGGACGCGGGGGGGCGCTCGATCCTGCTGCGCGCCACGGTGCCCAATCCTGATGCCCGCTTACGGCCCGGCATGTTCGCCCGGGTACAGTTGCTGTTCGGCGCCGACCAGGTTCTGGTGGTGCCCGAAGCGGCGCTGGCGCCCTCGGGCCAGGCGCAGTATGTCTTCAGCGTGCGCGATGGGCGCGCGCATCGCGCCGAAGTCACCCTGGGTGAACGCCGCGACGGCAAGGTCGAGATCCTGACCGGGGTCGCCGCTGGCGACCAGGTCGTGGTGGCAGGCCTGCAGCGCCTGACCGATGGCGCCGCGGTCGAAATCGTGCCGGCCGCCGCCGGCGCACCGGCCCAAGCGGAAAAATCATGATCCTGTCCGAGATCTGCATCAAGCGTCCGGTGTTCGCATCGGTGCTGTCGCTGATCATCGTGCTGGTGGGGCTGATCTCGTATTCGCGCCTAACCGTGCGCGAATATCCCAACATCGACGAGCCTATCGTCTCGGTCAACACCACCTACAAGGGCGCATCGCCCGAGGTGATCGAATCCCAGGTCACCAAGCCGCTCGAAGACCAGTTGGCGGGCATCGAGGGCGTCAACGTCATGACCTCGCGCAGCCGCACCGAGCGCAGCCAGATCAACATCAAATTCGACCTGTCGCGCGATCCGGACGCCGCCGCGGCCGAAGTGCGCGACAAGGTGTCGCGGGCGCGTCGCTACCTGCCCGACGAAATCGACGAGCCCATCATCGGCAAGGTCGAGGCCGACGCCTGGCCCATCATCTACATTGCGGTCGAATCGGGTTCGCTGTCGGCCATCCAGACTTCCGACTACATCAACCGCTATATCAAGACGCGGTTGTCGGTGCTGCCGGGCGCGGCCGAAGTACGCGTATACGGCGAACGACTGCCGTCCATGCGCATCTACGTCGACCGCGACAAGCTGGCCGCCTATAACCTGACAGTGCAAGACGTCGAGACCGCGCTGGCCAGCCAGAACGTGGAAATTCCTGCCGGCCGGATCGAATCGCGCGACCGCGAGTTCTCGGTGGTGTCGTCCACCGACCTGCAGACGCCGCCCCAGTTCGCCAATATCGTCGTGGCCACGGTAAAAGGTTATCCGGTGCGGCTGGGCGACGTGGCCAAGGTCGAGATCGGTGCTGCCGACGACCGCATTCTGTCGCGCTTCAACGGCAGGCCGGCCATCAACATAGGCCTGACCCGGCAATCCACCGCCAACCCGCTCGATTTGTCCAAGGCCGTGCGGGCCGAAGTCGCGCAGCTCAACGAGACCCTGCCGGCCGGCATGAAGCTGAACATCGCCTACGACTCATCAGTGTTCATCGAGCGCTCGATCCAGTCGGTGTTCCACACCATCGGCGAAGCCATTGTGCTGGTGGTGCTGGTCATTTTCTTCTTCCTGCGCAATCTGCGCGCCAGCATCATTCCCATTGTCACCATTCCCGTGTCACTGGTCGGCGCTTGCGGGGTGATGTACTTGTTCGGGTTCTCGATCAATACCCTGACATTGCTGGCCATGGTGCTCGCGATCGGCCTGGTGGTCGATGACGCCATCGTGGTGCTCGAGAATATTTTCCGCCATATCGAAGAAGGCATGCCGCGCCGGCAGGCCGCGTTCCAGGGGTCCAAGGAAATCGGCTTCGCGGTGGTGGCGATGACACTGACGCTGGTCACGGTGTATGCGCCGCTGGCGTTTGCCACCGGGCGTACCGGGCGCCTGTTCATCGAGTTCGCGCTGACCCTGGCCGGCGCGGTGCTGGTGTCCGGCTTCGTGGCGCTGACGCTCACCCCCATGATGTGCGCGGTGCTGCTGCGCCACGAGCCTCGCCACAATCGCTGGTACAACCTGGTGGAAGGCTGGCTCAATAGCCTGGCGCGCGGCTACCGGCGCGCGCTGGGCCTGGCGCTGCGCCACCGCGCCGTGGTGGTGGTGGCGGGCCTGCTCGTGGCGGGGGCCAGTGGTGTGCTCTTCTCGGTGGTCAAGAGCGAACTGGCCCCCATCGAAGACCGCGGCGTGATCTTCGGCACGGTCAGCTCGCCGGAAGGCGCCACCCTGAACTACACCTTGGAAAGCATGCTCGATATCGAGCATTTCTACAGCCAGATTCCCGAGGCCGAGGCCTACCAGGTGTCGGTGGGCTACCCCACTGTCAGCGATGCCACCGCCATCCTGCGCCTCAAGCCCTGGGAAGAGCGCGACCGCAAGCAACAAGACATCGCCCGTGAACTGCAGCCCAAGTTCGCGGGCCTGCCCGGCGTCAAGGCGTTTCCCACCAATCCGCCATCGCTGGGCCAGTCGGCGCGGTCCAAGCCGGTGGAGTTCGTCATCCTGAGCCAGGCGTCCTACCCCGAACTGGCCAAGCTGGTGGAAGTCTTCCTGAAAGAGCTGCGCGATTATCCCGGCCTGCAAAACCTGGATACCGACCTGCGCCTGAACACGCCCGAACTGCGGGTGCAGGTCGACCGCGACAAGATGGCCGATGTGGGGGCGGGTGTGGACGTGGTTGGCCGTACTCTGGAGTCGATGCTGGGCGGCCGCCAGGTCACACGCTACAAAGACCAGGGCGAACAATACGACGTTATCGTCCAGGTGCTGCCGCGCGACCGGGCCAACCCGACCGATATCTCGGGCATCTACGTACGCACCCGCGATGGCAGCATGGTCCAGCTGGACAACCTGCTGGCGGTGCATGAAAACGTGTCGCCGCAGTCGCTCAACCACTTCAACCGCCTGCGCGCCGTCAAGGTCGAGGCGGCGGTGGCGCCGGGCTACGCGTTGGGCGAAGTGCTCGACCATATGCACGAGGTGGCGCGCCGCGTGCTGCCGCATACCGTGGTCACCGACCTGGATGGCCAGGCGCGCGAGTTCCGCGATTCGTCGGGCAGCATCTACCTGGTGTTCGCCATGGCCCTGGCCTTCATCTATCTGGTGATGGCCGCGCAGTTCGAAAGCTGGCGCAACCCGTTCATCATCATGCTGTCGGTGCCTCTGTCCATGACCGGTGCGCTGCTGGCCTTGTGGCTCACCGGCGGCACCCTGTCCATCTACAGCCAGATCGGGCTGATCACCCTGGTGGGGCTCATTACCAAGCACGGCATTCTGATCGTGGAATTCGCCAACCAATTGCGCGACCAGGGCCATGACCTGGTCGATGCGGTGGTCGAGGCCAGCGTGCTGCGGCTGCGCCCCATCCTGATGACCACCGGCGCCATGGTGCTGGGCACCTTGCCGCTGGCGGTGTCCCAGGGCGCCGGCGCCGAATCGCGCCAGCAAATCGGCTGGGTACTGGTGGGCGGGCTGATGCTGGGTACACTACTGACTTTATTCGTGGTGCCGGTTGCCTACACGCTGATCGCGGCGGTACGCCGCAAGCCGGACCACGCTGCCCAGGACGCCGGCCACGCCGCGTCCCACGGCACGCCTCCCGCTACTGAATAGCCGCCATGCGCCAAATCATCTTCGATACCGAAACCACCGGACTAGATCCCGCACAGGGCCATCGCATTGTCGAAATAGGCTGCGTTGAGCTCATCAACCGCTCGGCCACCGGCAACAACCTGCACATTTACCTGAACCCCGACCGCGACAGCGACCCCGAAGCGCTGGCGGTGCACGGCCTGACTACCGAGTTCCTGGCCGACAAGCCACGCTTTGCCGACGTGGCGGCGCAGTTCCTGGAATTCATCCAGGGTGCCGAACTCATCGCCCACAATGCGGCGTTCGACGTGAAGTTCTTCAACGCCGAACTGGCGCGCGCCGGCCACGGCGAGATCAGCCGGTATTGCACGCAGATCACCGATTCGCTGTTGCACGCCCGTACGCTGTACCCCGGCAAACGCAACTCGCTGGACGCGCTGTGCGACCGGCACGGTATTTCCAACGCGCACCGTACCCTGCACGGCGCCTTGCTCGACTCGCAACTGCTGGCGGAAGTTTGGCTGGCCATGACGCGTGGCCAGGATGCGTTGCTGATCGACGTCGACGACCAGGGGCAGGGCGGCGGTGCCGGTGTCGCCTTGGGCGCCTTCGACGGGTCGGTATTGCCGGTGCTGGCCGCCGGTGCAGATGAATTGGCCGAGCACGAAGAATATCTGGCCAGTCTGGACAAGGCCGTGGGCGGTGCCTGCGTATGGCGGACGCTGGACGCGCCGGCCGCCATCGCTGCCTGAAATCCATCAGGGCACTGCCGGCAGGGCTTGGCGCGTGTTTGCGCGGGCCCAAATTCGTATGCTAGAATTTCGCCTCTTTGGGTGGTTAGCTCAGTGGTAGAGCACTGCCTTCACACGGCAGGGGTCACAAGTTCGAAACTTGTACCACCCACCAGATCGGAAGGGCCGGCAACGTCAGTTGCCGGCCCTTCGCCATTCCAGAGGCGCCATTCCAGATGCACTTTTGCCGGTACCGCGCACCCGCGCGATATTGCCGCGGCCCGGCGGGAGCGGCCTGGCTGGCTGGGCTTCTTCAGCCAGTCCCGGAGCCTCAAGCCGTACCTTGACATCAAGCGGCAACGCCGCGCGGCTATGGTGTCGTTAATGCCCACTGGCAATGACGAACCGCCGATGACCCGCCCGCAACACGACCAATGCCAGCAGCCCGTCCGCCGCGCTGCCGACGCCGACGTCCCGGCCCGCTTGTTCGGCCAGGGCGCGCATGGCTGGCCAGGTGCAGGCCAGTGCTGGAAACGCCTCGTGGTCTGCGGCGACGATTTCGGCATGAATGCCGGCATCGATGCCGGCATGCTGCGCCTGGCGCGGCTGGGGCGGCTTAGCGCCATCAGTTGCCTGACCCAGGGCCCCACCTTCGCGGCCCACGCCGGCAGCCTGAACAGCGCGGATCTCGATCTGGGC
>DASPIV010000335.1:0-4266 GCA_035628955.1 Bordetella sp. | reverse complement strand
GCGGGCCGGAATGCGACAACAGCAGGTACACGACCAGGCCTACCACCACGGAAGGCAGGGCCAATGAAGTATTCAGAACGGTCAGCACGATGCCGCGTCCGCGGAAACGCGCTACCGCCAGCCAGGCACCGGCGACCATGCCCAGGCTACAGGCCAACAGACAGGCACAGGCGCTGACCGCCAGCGATCGCGCCACGATGGACAGCAACACCGGGTCGCCCGCGACGATCAACCGCAGTGCAGTCGCCACGCTTTCGGACAAGGTATTCATAATGGGCCCACGCGAAACTGCATCGAGCGTAGCCCAGCAGTATCATGCAGGCCATATGAACTAGATTTCATAGGCCAGCCCCGACGGCCCGGCGTCGGCATTTGGTGCATACTCGCGGACGTGCATCGTATCGACCTTACCTATCAACTGGGCGGCACTGAAGCCGTGCCCGCCACCATCGGCAACGCGCTGATGGACTTGCTGTTCGCCGTGCGGCAGCACGGATCGATCTCGGCCGCGGCCAAGGCGCTGGGCCTGTCGTACCGGCACGTCTGGGGCGAACTGAAACGGTGGGAACAAACGCTGGGCCGCACGCTGATCGTCTGGGACAAGGGCCAGCCGGCGCGGCTGAACGAGTTCGGCGAAAAGCTGCTGTGGGCCGAACGCCAGGCCCAGGCACGGCTGGCGCCGCAGATCAACGCCCTGCGCGCCGACCTTGAACGCGCCTTCGCCATGGCGTTCGACGACGCCGTCCATGTCGTGCCCCTGTACGCCAGCCATGACGATGCGCTGGGCGCGCTGCGCGAACACGCGGTGGCCAGCGCCAAGCTATACCTGGATATCCGCTATACCGGCAGTGTGGACGCTATTCGCGGGTTGAACGAAGGGCGCTGCGTGATCGCCGGCTTCCATACCCGCCAGGACCCGGTACCCGGTTCGCTGACCGAGCGCATCTACAAGCCGCTGCTCAAGCCGGGGTTGCACAAGATCATCGGCTTCGCGCAGCGCCGCCAGGGCTTGATCGTGGCACGCGGCAACCCGCTGGGCCTGGCCTGCCTGGGTGATCTGCGCCGGCCCAAGGTGCGCTACGTGAACCGTGCACTCGGTACCGGCACGCGCGTGCTGTTCGACGAATTGCTGGAACAGGCGGGCCTGCCCGCTGCGGCCATTACCGGCTATGCGCGCACCGAACCGTCGCACGCGGCTGTGGCCCATGCCATTGCCGCCGGCAGCGCCGACGCGGGGCTGGGCATCGAACCCGCGGCCCACGACCATCACCTGGATTTCGTTCCGCTGGTGCGCGAGAACTATTTTCTGGTATGCCTGAAATCGACGCTGGACCTGCCGTCGACCCAGGCCTTGCTGGCCATCTTGCGCAGTGCGCCATGGCAGGCGGCATTGTCCGGCATGCCGGGCTACGCGCCGGGGCAAAGCGGCCAGGTACTGTCGATGCGGCGAGTGCTGCCCTGGTGGAACTTTCCCGCCAAGAAGGCGCGCAGCTAGGGCGGAACGCCACGGCCCGTGTCGGCCGCCACGCGCGATGCGGCCAGTTCGGGTTGCAGCACCAGCCGCTCGGCTGCCGTGTAGCAGACAAAATGCCGGTTCACGGCGCGGCCGATGGCGCACAGGCCCAGGCCGCGGGCGATCTCGTAGCCCATCTGGGTCATGCCGCTGCGCGACACCACGATGGGCACGCCCATCTGAGCCGACTTCATGATCATTTCGCTGGTCAGCCGGCCGGTGGTGTAGAAGATCTTGTCCGCCCCGCCCTGTTCTGCCGGAGGCTGCAGCCACATCCAGCCCGCCAGAGTATCGATGGCATTGTGGCGGCCGACGTCTTCCACGAACATCAGCATGGTTTCGCCCCGGAACAGCGCACAGCCATGCACCGATCCGGCTGACTTGTAAGTGGTTTCCTGCACGCGGATGGCGTTGAGCAGCCCATACAACTGCGCCTGCGTGACACAGGCCTGCGGCGCCAGCCGGATATGGTCCAGTTCTTCCATCAGGCCGCCGAATACGCTGCCCTGGCCGCATCCGGTGGTAACGACGCGCTGGGCCGTGCGCGCCTCGATATCTGCGACGCCATCGCGCGTAACGACCGAGGCCGCGTTGACTTCCCAGTCGACCATGATCGACTGCACATCGCCCACGTCGCGGATCAGCCGCTGGTTGCGCAAATAGCCCAGCACCAGCAATTCGGGCATGGCCCCCAGCGTCATCAGTGTGACCAGCTCGCGCCGGTCGACGTAGATGGTCAGCGGCCGCTCGGCGGGTATCGACACGGTTTCGGCCAGGCCGTGCTCATTGACGACGGTGACTTCGCGCGTCAGCGGCGCGCGGGCCTGGGTCAGGCTCGGCAGAGACAAACTGGAAGCCGTCACTTGGCGGGCTTTTTCTCGGCGTCGGGTTGCGACGAGCTGGGTGGCTGGCTGGCCGTTTCAGCGGGAGAATGCGCCCCCGAGCCTTCGCGCGGCTGCACCGGCGTGCCTGCGTATACGAACGGGCCGGGGTCTTTGCACTCTGGCGTAGCTATCGGCGGTGCCGGCGTGCGGCCCGCGGCCCTGGCGCTTTCAAAGAAAGCGGCAGCCACGCGGTCCTGCGCATTGCATAGCTGGAAGGCCGCAACACTGGCGCTCCAGGCCGCCTTGGCCTTGGCTTCGGCAGCCTTGGCCAGGGCCTCCGGACCGGGCTCGGGCAAGGCTGCGTGGGCACCGGCGGCTGCCAATGCCAGCGACAGAACGGCAATGATTTTCATGGCATGCTCCTTCGGTTCGCCCGTCAGGCGCCAGCCGGACGCGTGCCGCGCCCTTTCGCCGTCTTGTCGGGTGTGCGCTGGGCCGGAATCTTGCCCGCCTTGATTTCGTCGTACCACTCATCGTGGTGCTCGCGCGCCCAGGTCTCGTCGACATAGCCGGTCTTCATGGCCCTGAAGGCGCCCCTCATGCCGATGGTGCCCAGGTAAATGTGGCCCATCAGCATGCACATCATCAGGAGGACAGACACGGCGTGGATCATATGGGCAATCTGCATGTTGCCGCGTGTGTAGACCATGGCGCCCGGAATCACCTGGTTCAGGAACAGGCCCGATGCCACCGCGATCACGCCCAGCAGCAGCATGCCGACCCAGAACATGATTTTCTCGCCGGCATTGAACCGCCCGGAAGGCACATGGGCGGCGCGCAGCAGCCCGCCGCCCTTGCGCAGCCAGACCAGGTCGTAGCGCTTGAACAGGTTGTCTTTGGCGAAGGTGATCAGCACCACCGCCAGCGATACGGCAAAGACCGGGCCGACGAAGTTATGGGTGGTCTTGAGCACCCAGGTCAGCCAGCCGAAGAGCGCACTTCCCAACAAAGGCAACAGGAAGAATTTGCCAAAGGCCATCACAATGCCCGACAGGGCCAGAATGACAAAGGCCGTGGCGTTGACCCAATGAGCCGCGCGTTCGAAATAAGTAAAGCGTTCGATCTTGCGGCCGGTCTCGGCCCCATGGACCTTGATGGGCCCCTTGGCCAGGTAGAACAGCGCAATGGCAACCAGCACGATCAGCAGCAGCGCGCCGCCATAAGGAATGATCCAATGGTTGCGCACCTGCCGCCAGGCCTCGCCGGCCGTGGTGTACAGTGAGCCTGGATACTGCACAAAGCGCTGGATCAGCACGCCGGCCTCGGGTGCCTGGCTGGCCGGCAAGCTGCTGAAACCCGGCTGGCCGGAATTGACCTGGCGCCACATCGGCGCGTTGTTGCCCGGCTGGACTTTGGCGCGTTGCGCATTGGTCTGCGCTGCGTAGCCGGACAGTTCGCTGGCATCCGGCCTGACCTCGAAGATATTGGCGTTCTTGATGCCGCCCAGGCCGCCATCGGCCGGCGCGGTATTCTGCGCCGCCGCCGGCACCGATAGCAAGATGCCAACCAGGAGTGCCGCGAAGAATGACCGTACCATGGCAGCCTCCGGCCTATATCCGGGTGTAATCGTTTTGCCCGCGCTGGGTGCGCACATTTAGCTGGCGCACCCAACTGGCCCTGTCGCCCTGCGTCCATCCCGGCGCCACGAAATTGCTGCCCGTGCCCATGTACGCCGGCGTGCCGGTGTTGCGGCCGGAATGCAATTCTTGCGAGGGCTCGGAACAAGCCGCCAGGCCCAATACCAGTACCGCCACGAAGCCGATGCGCGCGATCATGGCTTTTCCTTCGTGCCGGCCGGCGGCTGCTGGGGCGGCTGCCCGGCTTGCTGCGACCCGTAGGCCGTGCCCCAGCCCCACACTTCGGCGCCCT
>DASPIV010000334.1:0-2854 GCA_035628955.1 Bordetella sp. | reverse complement strand
ATGCCGGGCTGGTGCCGCCCACCGGGCCGGTGACCGAGGTGCGCATCTTCAATACCAATACGGGCAAGCTGCTGATCGCCCATGTGCCGGTCGCCAACGGCCAGGTCCGCGTGCACGGCGATTTCGCGATTCCCGGCGTGCCGGGCACTGGTGCCGAGATTTTCATGGACTACCGCGCCACGGTCGGCGCCAAAACGGGCCGGGCGCTACCTACCGGAAACCCGGTCGACACGATGAAGCTCGAAGATGGCCGTGCAATTGAGGCCAGCCTGGGCGATGTGGCCAACCCATGTGTGTTCGTCCGTGCGCGTGATGTAGGGGCAACCGGCAGCGAACTGCCCAACGCCATTGACGCCGATGCGGCGCTGATTGCCACCTTGCGCGAGCTGCGCGGCAAGGCGGCCGAGCGTATCGGCCTGTGCCCCGACTGGCGCCAGGCCGAGCAGGCTTCGCCGGCGCTGCCCTTGATGGTGCTGGTGGCCCTGCCGGCAGACTACCAGGACAGCCAGGGCCGCACGGTGAGCGCCGGCCAGATGGACCTGCAGGCTCGGCTCGTCTTCTACAACAAGTGCCACGAGAGCATGGCCGGCACCGGGTCGATGTGCACGGCGGCCATGTCGGCCATACCGGGCACGCTGGTACACGAGGCGGCCGCCTCGTCTGCTCAGGCCGGGCGGGGCACGCTGCGCATCGGCCATCCGCTGGGCGTGATGGAGGTCGTGGTGCGGGCCCGGCCCGATGCGACGGCGGTCGACCCGCAGTTCGAGTTGCTGGGATTCCGGCGCACGGCGCGCCGCCTCATGATGGGCACGGCCTATGTGTCGCGCGAGGCGCTATGAGCGGGCTTGCTTCTGGGCGAGACGACGGCTGGGATGCGGGCGCCCGCATTGCAGCCTATGCCGCCGGCGCAAGCGCAGCGTTGGATGCCCCCACTTTGGATGCGGTCGCGCGGTCGCTGGCCGATACCTATGCGGTGGCGGTGGGCGGCGTGCGGGAACACGCGGTGCGGGCCGCGCATGCCTATGTGGCGGATGCCGGCCTGCTGGCCGCGCCGGACGCGCTGCGTGCCGCCACCGTGTGGGGCACCGGCCGGCGGGCGCCGCCCGAGATCGCCGCATGGTGCAACGGCCTTGCCGGGCATGTGCTTGATTACGACGATGTGACGGTGCCCTTGCGGGGGCATCCGAGCATCGCGCTGTGGCCGGCCATCCTGGCGCTTGCCGAAGCTCACGATATCCCTGGCGCGCGCGCCGCATCCGCGTTCGTGGTCGGCATGGAAGTCCTGTGCAAGCTGGCCCGCCGCATCGGCGTGGACCAGTATGCCGCCGGCTGGCACACGACTGCCAGCATCGGCGCGCTGGGCAGCACCGCTGCTTGCGCGCATTTGCTGCGGCTCGATGCCGGCCAGACAATCAACGCCATCGGGCTGGCAGTGGCACAGGTTGCCGGCTCGCGCGAGAACGTGGGAACCGAAGCCAAGTCGTTCCAGGCCGGCCAGGCCTGCGCAGTGGGCGTGCGGGCGGCCGGGCTGGCGCTGGCCGGCTTCGGAGCGGGGCCGCGCGCGTTGGATGGCCCGTACGGCTACGCGCAGCTTTATGCAGCGGGCGCAAGCTTGACGACCATGCTGGCCGAGCTGGGCCAGACGCCGCTGGAAATCCATCGCGCCGGACTGGACGTCAAGCAATATCCCATGTGCTATGCCACGCACCGCGCGCTGGATGCGGTGCTGGCGCTGCGCCGCCAGCACGAACTTCGCGCTGCCGACGTGCGACACGTAACGGTAACGACCAGCCAGGCCGCGCTGACCCCGCTGGTGCATCCGCGGCCGTCCAGTGGATTGGAAGGCAAGTTCAGCATGCAGTACGCCATGGCGGCGGCACTGATCCACGGCCACGTGCGGCTGTCCAGTTTCACCGACGAGGCCGTGCGGCGCCCCGAAGCCCGGCAGTTCCTCGACCGGGTGACGGTGCGGGAAGCGGAAGGCGACATCACGCCACGCTGGGCAACCGTGTCGCTGGACCTTACCGACGGGCGCCAGCTGAGCCTGCGTGTCGAGACCCTGGGGGGGTCGCACCAGCAGCCGCTGGACGACGCACAGCTGGCTTTCAAGATCGACGACTGCTTGCGATGGGGACATCGGGGCGGCGACGGCAAGACCGTGCTGGCCCACTGCCGGCGGCTTGCGCAACACGATGGCCGCGCGTTCATGGACGGATTGTCCACGCTCGTCGATGGCGGCCTCGCCTGACAACAACTATCCAGGAGACCAACATCATGAAGTTCCCACACACGCTGCGGTTGTGCCTTGGGGTGCTAGCGGCTGCCGGCCTGGCGGGCCCAGGCCTGGCTCACGCGGCCTTTCCCGAACGAGCCGTGACGATCGTCGTGCCATATCCCGCGGGCGGCGGCACCGACACCGTGGCCCGCAAGCTGGCGCAGACTCTGTCCGGGCACTGGAAAGTGCCGGTGGTCGTGGAAAATGTACCCGGGGCCGAAGGGCTGATCGGCAGCGAACGTGTCTTGCGCATGCCGGCCGACGGCTACACTTTGCTGTTCCAGATTAGCCAGATGATGCTGTGGAAGAAAACCGTGCCCAACAGCAAAGTGGATGCGCTGAACGATTTTCGCTATGTGTCGAAAATCCAGACCTCACCCCTGGCGTTCGGTGTGTCGCCCAAGTTACCGGTGACGTCCATCAAGGAATATGTGCAATGGTGCCGGTCGCAAGGCGGATGCGCCTGGGGTTCCGGCAGCGCCTACGCCCAACTGATGGGACGCCAACTGATGGACGTGGCGGGCGTTCCCGACGCCATCAATGTGCCGTACAAGGGCACAGCGCCGATGATGACCGACG
>DASPIV010000333.1:0-2252 GCA_035628955.1 Bordetella sp. | reverse complement strand
ATGCCGGGGGTGCTGGTGTTCCAGTAGCGGCCGGTGAAGGCGCGCTCGGTGCCTTTCTGGCGCGCCACGGCGTATTCTTCGGGGGTCAGCTGGGCACGCCATTCGGCGTCGGTTTTGCGTACTTTTTCCATATGTGCTCTTGGAGTGCCGTTCCGTGAAATGGTTCGGGCATAATCCCGCCCCATGTTAATCGAGTTTGACCAGGTGGTCGTCGCCACGCCGCACTCGCAGGCGCTCAAGGGGGTCAGCCTGACCCTCTCGCAGCGGCGCGTGGGTGTGGTCGGCCCCAACGGGGCCGGCAAAAGCACCCTGGTCAAGCTGCTGAACGGCCTGGTCCAGCCCACCGCCGGGCGGGTGCGGGTCGATGGCCTGGACACCCGGCGCGACCTGAAAGCGGTGCGCCGGCGGGTAGGGTTCGTATTCCAGAACCCCGAAAACCAGATCGTCTATCCCATCGTACGCGAAGACCTGGCCTTCGGGCTGAAGTCCCTGGGGCTGGAGGGCGCCGAACGCGCGCTTCGCATCGAGTCCCGGCTGGCCGAACTGGGCGTGGCGCACTTGGCTGACCGGGCCAGCCACACCTTGTCCGGCGGCGAATGCCAGCTGGTGGCGCTGGCATCGGTATTGGTAATGGAACCTTCCCTGGTCGTGTTCGACGAGCCCACCACCCAGCTCGATCTGCGCAACCGCAACCGCGTCGCCCGGGCCATTGCGGTCCTGGACCGGCCGGCGGTGGTTGTCAGCCACGACCTGGACCTGCTGCGGGACTTCGACCGTGTGCTGGTGGTGGTCGATGGCGCCATCGCCGCCGACGACACTCCCGGCCCCGCGCTGCGCTGGTACCGCGAGCACTGCGCATGATGATCGAGCCCTTATATATAAGCGGCCGCAGCCCCCTGCATCGGGTGCCGGCGGCATTCAAGCTGGCCATGCTGGTGGTGGCCGGCGCCGGCCTGTTCGCGGTGCACGACGCCCGCTGGCTGGGCCTGGCGGCGGGGGGATCGGCGTTGCTGGTGTGGTCGACCGGCGTGGCTGCCGCCGCCCTGTGGCGCCATCTGCGCGGGTTGATATGGGTGCTGGCCGCCGTCGGCGCGTTTGCCGCGCTGTTCCAGGGCTGGCTGGCGGCGGCCGTGGTGCTGTTGCGGATCGGCGCCCTGGTGGGGCTGGCGCTGGCGGTCACGCTGTCGACCCGCAGTTCCGACTTGATCGCGGTATGCGAACAGGCCTTGCAGCCCTTGCAGCGGCTTGGGCTCGCAGATGCCGGCAAGGTCGCGCTGGCGCTGGCCCTGACGCTGCGCTTCGTGCCTGAAATCTGGCGTCATTACCAGGAAATACGCGACGCCCAGGCGGCGCGCGGCTTGGCCCGGCATCCGCTGGCGTTGATCGTGCCGCTGGTGGTGCGTACGCTGAAACGGGCCGAGCAAGTGGCCCAGGCCATCGACGCACGCAGCTGAGCACCTAGTTTCCCGATTTTTTCCCTTTCAGGACTTTGCGATGAAGACCAAAGACATTGTGTTGATCGCGCTGTTCGCCGCGCTGATCGTTGTGCTGAGCCTGATGCCGCCGATACCGCTGCCCGCCATTCCTGTACCGGTGACCCTGCAGACCCTGGGCACCATGCTGGCTGGCGCCATGCTGGGACCGGTGCGCGGCGCATTGGCCTGCCTGTTGTACTTGCTGCTGGCGGCCATTGGCCTGCCGGTGCTGCCGGGCGGGCGCGGCGGGCTGGGCGTCTTTTTCGGGCCTACCGGCGGTTTTCTGGTCGGCATGGCGCTGGGGGCCTGCATCACCGGTTGGCTGGCGCGCCACCTGGCGGCGCGTACACGGCACGCCGGGCTGGTGGTGGCAGGCTATATGACGGCCTGCGTGGCGGGCGGGATTCTGGCGGTGTATGCCATCGGCATTCCGTGGCTGGCCACCGTAACGCAGATGGAATGGAGCAAGGCTGCCCTGGCCGTGGTGGTGTTCCTGCCCGGCGACCTGCTCAAGGCCCTGGTGGCGGCGTGGGTGGCGTGGCGAGTCGAACGGGTGTGGCCCGTGCTACGGGAATCCCCTTAATGACGCCTGCCGGCAAGTTCGGCAAGATTTGTTAATGTCAAATGCGTTCGATTTTTGCGTGTACAAGCTAGGGAAGTCACGGGGTTTTATTTGAAGCGTATTTGATACACTTCAAACGCAATTACTGATTTTTCTGTATGACGTTCAACCGGGCTCACCTTACCCCACCGGGGCCAAAACAAGAGCCCACTCAG
>DASPIV010000332.1:0-5944 GCA_035628955.1 Bordetella sp. | reverse complement strand
GACACCGGGGTCTACGATTGGGGCATTTATCGTTCGATGTTCCGGTCGAAATCCGAGAAATCGGTCGACATGACCTGCACGTCGCACCGCCAGCGTATCCACGCAATGGCGGCTGCGGCGAAAGGCCAGAATCTTGAAGTGGCGATCGTTCTGGGCGGGCCCACCCTGGACAAGATGGCTGCGTTGGCGGGCGTTACCAGCGACACCGACGATTTCGAGGTGCTAGGTTCGTTCTTCGGCGGCCCGGCCAAAATGATACGGTGCGAGACTATCGACGTGATGGTGCCGGCCAATGCCGAGATCGTGCTCGAATGCGAATTGATGGCGCGTGAGGGGTTGATATTCGACGAGGGACCGTACGGCGAGTTCACCGGCATGTATGGTGGAGGTATCAAGCACAATTATCGCTTGAACGTCAAAGCGATGACCTACCGGAAAGGGGGCATCTACCAACATTGCACAATCGGCGGCCTGCACCCCTGGTATACCGACAACATGCTGCAATTGCCGGCGATCGAGGCCGACTTGTTCGGCGGCTTGAAAAGCGCTGGCATCGACGTCCGCGAAGTGCGTTGCCCGGCGGGCGGCCTGTCGAATATTGCGTATGCCAAGATCCACCCGCTGGGCGCGGGCGATTCCAAGCAGGCCCTGGGCGTCATGCTCACTTGCTCGAAACAGGGGCTGCCGAAAATCGCGATGGTCTTCGACACCGACGTGGACATCTGGGATGACCAAGCGGTGTTGGCGGCGATGGCCTATCGTTATATGCCTGACCGCGACACGGTGCGCCTGGATGGGCTGAACACCATGACGGTAGACCCCAAGAGCGCCGAGATGGGCATAGCCTCGAAGATTGGCATGGACTGCACGGTGCCCATGGGTTCGGCTTGGGACCCCAACGAATTCGCCCGAAGTACTGTCACCGACCTGGGAGACCCGCCGGCGAATGTGCAACCCTTGTCCGAAGCGGATCTGACCAAGGATATGGAAGCGCTTATTGCGGCCAGTCCACGCAGCTGGCACGAGATCCTGAAGCACTATCACGGCCAGCCCTACCCCGTACTGTATCGGGCGTTCGGCAATATCCGCCACAAACTGGGCCGCTGCAACGACGCCCCCTGGTATCGCTATACGCTATCGGACGGGCCGTTTGCCTGGGAGGCAGTTCCCCAGACGCTGAACCATTCCGATCCCCGCCACATCAAGACTTCGGCTTAAGCCGTCTCGACAGGCCATCCGGGGGTGCATCGTGATCGAGGCGCCGACCTTCGGAACAGTAAGGATGAAATGAAAATGCTCTATAACGATTTCCGCGCCTTTCTTGCTGCTTTACGCGAGCAAGGCGAACTTGTCGATGTGAACAGACCTGTCGCGCTCAAGTACGACGTAGCCAAGGCGCTCGCCAAGAGTAGTTCGGTTGAAGGACCTGCGCTGATGTTTCCGGACAACGGCACCGAATTTCCTCTGGTTGCGGGCCTGTACGGCACCCGCCAGCGTGCGCTGATAGGCCTGGGTGCGGATGAATCGACCATTCATGACATGCTGCTCAAAGCCATCGAGCACCCGGTCGCGCCTGTCGACTTTCAAGGGGCGCCGCCATGCCAAGATGTCGTGCTTACCGGCGACCAGATCGACCTGACCAAGTTACCGGTGCCGATCTACAGCCCCAAGGATGGCGGCCCCTACATCACGGCGGGAATCGTCGTCTCCGAGAACCCCGAAACCGGCATTCCCGATATCGGCAATTACCGCCTTCAGGTGCACGGGCCCGACCGGATGGGTGTGTTTTCGGCATCCAACCACCGCTTCGGCAAGAATATAGCAAAGGCTACGCAGATGGGCGTGCCGCTGCATGGCGCACTGGTAATCGGTGTCGACCCCGTGACCGCGCTGTCGTGCCAGATTCAGTCCAGCGACGCGACAAATGACTGGTTCGTTGCGGGGGGCCTGCGAGGCGCGCCGGTAGAGCTTGCCAAGGCGGTCACGAACGACCTGAAAGTACCCGCGTACTCGGAGTTCGTCATCGAGTTCACCGTGGATACCCTGAACCAGCAGATGGAAGGCCCGCTGGGCGAATACACGGGCTACTACACGCCCGCCACGCTGAGGCCGACCGCCAAGGTCACGGCGATCACGCATCGCAAGAACGCAATATTCCAGGGGCTGTTGACCGGCAGGCCGATCACCGAGAACCATATCTTGAAGCAGATTCCCTTCGAGGCTTCGATACTGCGCCAGCTGCAGGCCCAGTTTCCGACCATCAAGGACATCGCAATCACCAGTTCTGGCGGCGTGCAGGTATATATCGTGATCGCCATGACGCCGCGCTACGAAGGCGAAGCGCGCCAGGCAATTCTGGCCGCGATAGCATGCAACCTGCATCCGAAATGGGTCGTGGCTGTCGACCCCGATATCGACATTCGCAAGTCTGCCGACGTCGAATGGGCCATGTCGTTCCGCGTCAAGCCACGCCAGGACGTGTTCATTATCGACGGCACCGCGACCGCGCCCTTGGACCCCTATACCGACGGCGGCTATTCCTCCGCGGTAGGCATCGACGCGACCCGCCCGTACGGCGTGGAATTCGCCGAGGTCTCCGAAGTGCCCGACTGGCGTGATTTCGATTTGCCGGAGATCGTCAAGCGATAGCGCTTTCCCTTATGGCGCCACGGCCGCACCAGCGTGCGCCTTGGCGGCATCGATCATTGCCGAATAAGGATAGTAAGGCGGGAACGGCCCTATGGTGTTCATGTCGACTTCCACGAGCGTGGGGCCTTGCGTCTCGATCGCTTTGCGCACCGTCGCCCCGAAAGCATCGGCGCGGCTTACCCGCCAGGCAGGAATGCCGGCCAGCTCCGCCAGTTTCAGCAGGTCTGGCGCCAGCAGGCTGCTGTGCGCATACCGTCCTTCGCACATCGCGTCCTGCATGTGTTTGATGACGCCATAGCCACCGTCATTCATGACGATCATCACGATGTCGGCGGACTCCTGCACGGCGGTCCATAACTCCGTCATGTTGAAGAAGAATCCTCCGTCGCCCGTCAGCAGCACCACTTTCCGGTTCTTGCTGCCGATGGCCGCCCCTATGCCGAGTTGCAGACCCTGCCCTATGCCCGCGCCCACGGGATAGATGTTCTGGCTCTGCTCGTGCAGCGGGAAAATGCGATGCCCCCAGGTGCTGTTGCTGAGCGTGATATCGCGGGCGAATACGGCGCTGGCGGGCATGACGGCACGTAGTTGGGACGCAAAATCCTTATAGGGACCCAGGGTTTGCCGGAAATCCTCGATGGCCTTCTGCTTGGCATCGCCGACCGCCTGCGCAAACGCCGGATCAACGCTCAGTGTTCCTTCACGCAAGCGCGCCAGCAAGCGCTGCAGCGTCAAGGCCGCATCGCCACAGACAAAGGCCTGGCATGGGTAATTGCGTGCCTGGGCGGCCGGATCGACATCGATCTTCACCACGTTTTCTGGCAACTTCAGTTTGTGGTCGAGTGTCTCGTGGCCCCGCAGCCGCGACCCGACGACAAGCAGCAGATCGGCCTGGCCATACAACTCTTGAACAGCGGGGCTGCCCGGCCCGTTGAGCGCACCCAGATTCGAAGGACGGTCGTCGCTGACAACGCCGTGCCCATTCCAGCTGGTGACCATCCCAAAGCCCAAGTCAACCAGCGCGGAAAACTCTTTGCCGGCGCCACGCGCCCCGCCGCCGGCCCAGATCATAGGCCGTTTCGCGGCTCGTACCAGTTGCTCCAGTTGCTCCAGCGCTGCCGCCAACGGTTCTTGCGCGGTGGGCCTGCGGGCAAGATAGGCCTGCGCGTCGGATGGCCGGCTTACCGGAGTGCGCTGGATGTCGATGGGGATCTCGACGCTGACCGGACCGGCGGGCGCAGTCAGCGCTTGCGTCCATGCCTGCTTCAGGATGTCCAGCGCCTCTTCGGCCGACTGCACCCGATATGCCTTCTTGCTTACGGCACTGAGCATGCCCAACTGGTCCGCCACGTCGTGGACGGCCCCGGTATCGCGGCCGAGATGAGCGGTGGCGCTTTGCCCCGTGATGTGCAGCAATGGCGTACCCGCGAACCTGGCTTCCAGCAAGCCGGGCACCGTATTGGATGCCCCCGGCCCGGTACTGCTTATCACGACACCCATCTTGCCGGTTGCCCGCGCCAGACCGTCGGCCATATGCGCCGCGCCGGTCTCTCCGCGCGTCATCACCATACGGATGGTCTTGTTGAGCGTTATGCCGTCCATCATCGGGATATTGTGGACAGAGATAATGCCGAAGACGGTATCGGCACCGTTATGCGCGAGGAAGTCTGCCACCAAGTGGCCAACCAGGTATTTCGACATCAGAATGCTCCGTTAGAATTGGCGTAGATTGGCGCGCCCGGCAAGATCCTGGAACTGCCTACCCTCGCGCGCCACGCGTTCGCCCAGCTCTTTGGGGGTGCTCTCTGTGATCGTGTAGCCCGATGCCTGCATCCGCGCGCGGAATTCGCTGTTGGCAAGCACCTTGCCGGTCGCCTCGGACAAGGTCTTGACCACGTCGCCCGGTACGCCCGCCGGTGCCAGTATGCCCAGCCATCCATCGAAAACGAACTTGGGATAACCGGCTTCGACCATCGTCGGCACATCCTTGAACATGGGATTGCGTTGGCCCGAGGTGACCGCCAATGCCCTGACGCGTCCGCTTTCAACCAGCGACTTGGCCGTTGTGTTCAGGTCGAACAGCATGGTGATCCGCCCTGCGACCAGATCGCTTTGGGCAGGTGCGTTGCCCTTGTACGGGACATGGGTGAGCTCGATGTCCGCGTTGTCTTCGAAGAGTTCGCCGGACAGATGGTTCGAGGCGCCGACCCCCGCAGAGCCATAGGTCAGCTTGCCTGGATTCGCCTTGGCCGCCGACACCAGCGCCTGAATGTTCTTGTAGGGCGCCTGGGCATTGACCAGCAGCACGTTGGTGTAGCTCACCACCGAGGCCACCGGCTGAAAATCTTTCTGCGGATCGAACGGCGTCTTCTGGATGGCCGGCGTAATCGTTACGGTAGGGCTGGCTGTGAAGAAAAGCGTATACCCATCGGCCGGCGACCTGGCCACGGCCTGCGCGGCGATCGTACCGCTGGCGCCGCCGCGGTTCTCGACCACCACGGACTGGCCCAATAGCTGCCCCAATTGCTGCGCATACTCGCGCGCCACGATGTCGACGGAGCCTCCGGGCGAATAGCCCACCATCAGCCGTATCGGCTGATCGGGATAATGAGTTTGCGCCACTGCCACCGACATGGAAATAACGGCCAGCCAAAGCGCTACCGCCAGCTTCTTCGAGCATATGGACATGTTGTCTCCGGATTGATTTTTTTCGGCTGTGCTTCGGCCCGCACAGCGCTTTTGGATGCCCCTGGGCCGGGTCGCGAAAACTATATCACAGTAAATTCTTGAGAAAGAATAATTATTCCCATAGGTGAATTTTTGATATTCTTCCGCCATACCCGCTAGGATCCAATCATGTCTGAAGTAAAGCTTGTCGCCCGCACACTCGACCTGTTCGAGTGCTACGCAGCCCAGGGCGAGCCTTTGTCGCTTACGGAGCTCTCGCAAGGATTGCAGGCCCCTATGTCCAGCACCTTGGCGTTGGTGCGCACGCTGGTTGCCCGGGGCTACCTGTACCAGACGCGCAAACGCACCTATTACCCGACGAAGAAACTGATGGGCGTATGTTCGGCGATCGACGCGCAAGATCCCATACTGGATCTCTTGCGTCCTTATCTGGTGCGGCTGCGCGATAAAAGCGGTGAAACGGCCGTGCTGGGCACGCGCGAAGACCTGCAAGTGATCTACCTGGATGCCGAACACTCGACCCAGGCAATCCGCTATACGGCCCAGGCAGGCGAAGCCAGGAGCCTGCACGCGAACTCATTGGGCAAGGCGTTGCTGTCCGCCCTGG
>DASPIV010000331.1:0-5393 GCA_035628955.1 Bordetella sp. | reverse complement strand
CGGCATGCTGGAAACCATCTTCATCGATGCCACCTACGAACACGGCGCCATCCGCGGCCGGCCCGCGCCCGGTGCGTTGACCTATGGGCTCATCGAAGGACTGCTGATGCAGGGCATGGTGCAGGGCACCGGCCTGGCATTGCTGGAGGTGCACAAGAAAATGCTGGCTCCCGTGATGGCCGGCGACACCGTCTGGGCCGAGGTCGAGGTCACCGGTATCCGGCCGACATCCAAGCACAACCGCGCCGTGGTGAGTTCGTCCATCGAAGTGCGCAACCAGCACGGCACGCCCGTCATGACATATACCGCCACCCGCATGCTGGCCGGCAGGCCAGGCTGAGCCACGCAGCGCCACGCAAGGTGCCTGGCACTCAAGACAAGCAACCAAAACAAAAGGAGACCACATGAGTACAAGCCTGAAAGCACTGGCCGCACTGGCAACCCTGACCTGCGCCGCCATGGCGCCCACCGCGCAGGCCGCCTGGCCCGAGCGGGCCGTCACCGTGGTGGTCCCGTTCCCGCCGGGCGGTCCCACCGATCTGGTGGCTCGCGTGCTGGCCAAGCAATTGACCGACCAGACCGGCCAGACCTTCGTGGTCGAGAACAAGGGCGGCGCCAACGGCAACATCGGCATGCAGTATGCCGCGGCCGCCAAGCCCGACGGCTATACCGTGCTGTACAACACGTCGTCCATCGCGCTCAGCCCCAATCTGTACCGCGACCTGCCGTTCGACCCGGTCAAGGATTTCGCAGCCGTGTCGTCCACCGCGGTAATCCCGCTGGTGCTGCTGACCCATCCTTCCGTGCCGGTCGACAATGTGCGCGAATTCGTGGACTACGCCCGCGCGCATCCCGACAAGCTGTCGTACGGATCGGCGGGCGCCGGCAACGTCACCCATCTGGGCGCCCTGCTGTTCCTGCGGTCGGTCGGCGTGCAGGCCGTGCACGTGCCCTATCGCGGCAGCGCGCCGGCCATGACCGACCTGGTCGGCGGCCAGGTGCAGTTCATGACCAACACCCTGAACGACTCGCTGGGTTTTGTGCGCGAAGGAAAGCTGAAGGCGCTGGCGGTCAGCAGCAAGGCCCGCAGCCCGCAGTTGCCCGACACCCCGACGCTGGCGGAAACGGTGGTGCCCGATTTCGAGATGGGCGCCTGGCAAGGCATGGTGGTACCGGCCGGCACGCCGCAAGCGGTCATCGGTGCGCTCAACGCGCAGATCCGCAAGGCATTGCAATCGCCCGCGGTGCTCAAGCAACTGGCGGCCCAGGGCGCCCAGCCTCTGGGCGCCTCGCCGCAGGAATACGGCGACTACATCCGCGCCGAAATCGACCGTTGGCACGGCGTGGTGCAGGCCGCCAATGTCCGGCTGGACTGAGCCGCAAGAGAGAACGATGCAGTGATGCCAGGTGCCGCCTAGGAAGTGGGCTGCGCCTGCGCCGGCTCGGCCTGCGCGGGCTCGCCTTCGGGCGCCTGCTCCATCGGCGCGGGCGTCACCAGCTCCACCACTTTCTTGCGCGACAGCATGCCGATGAACTCGTCGTCTTCGCCGGTCACGGCCACGGGCTGGTCGCTGTGCACCAGGCGGGCCAGCACTTCGTCCAGCCCCGCGGTGGCCGGCACCGATGCCAGGTCTTCCACGAATGCCGACACGTCGCGCGCGCCGCTGTCCACGGCACGCTGCGCCGCCACGGCCGTCATCACGCCGGCCAGCCGCTTGCCGTCGAGCACCGGGGCATACTCGAAGCTCAGGGCACGCATGCGGTCCAGCGCATGGGCCGGACGCGAACGCATGGTCAGCGTCAGCCGCGGCGGATTGACCGCATGCGCCGCATTGAGCACCTTGGTACGGTTGACGTCCTGCAAGAAAGCCTGCACGTAGTCATTGGCCGGATTCAGCAGAATATCTTCCGGCGTACCTTCCTGCACCAGTTCGCCGTCTTTCAGGATGGCAATGCGGTTGCCCAGGCGCAGGGCCTCGTCCAGGTCGTGCGTAATGAACACAATGGTCTTGTTCAGCTTGGCCTGCAATTGCAGCAGGTGATCCTGCATCTCGCGGCGGATCAGCGGATCCAGCGCGGAAAACGCTTCGTCCATCAGCAGTATCTCGGCATCGGTCGCCAGGGCGCGGGCCAGGCCCACGCGCTGCTGCATGCCACCGGACAACTGGTGCGGATACTGCGCCTCGAAGCCGTTCAGGCCAACCTGCTCCAGCCAGTGGCGCGCACGCTGCTCGCGCTCGGCCTTGGGCACGCCCTGCACAGTCAAGCCATAAGCGGCGTTGTCCAGCACCGAGCGATGCGGAAACAGCCCGAAGCGCTGGAACACCATGCTCATTTTCTTCTGGCGAAAGATCTCCAGTTCGCGCTTGCCCAGGCTGACCACGTCCACGCCATCGACCAGGATGTGACCGGAACTGGGCTCGATCAGCCGGTTGAAATGGCGGATTAGCGTCGACTTGCCCGAGCCCGACAGGCCCATGATCACGTAGATGCTGCCCTCTTCGATCGACAGGCTGATATCGCGCAGGCCCAGCGTATGGCCGCTCTTGGCCAGCAGGTCTTCCTTGCTGATGCCCTGCTGGGCGGCCTGCAGCCACTTGGCGGAATGCGGACCGAAGACCTTGTAGATGTTCTTGACCTCGATTTTGCTCATCGGTGGCCTCCTTTGCGTACACGGTGTCCATAGGACTGTGTGATCCGGTCAAACAGCACGGCCAGCACCACGATACCCAGGCCGGCCAGCAAGCCCCGGCCCACTTCCAGCCGGTTGATGCCCAGCAGCACTTCATAGCCCAGCCCGCGCGCGCCGATCATGGAGGCGATCACCACCATCGACAAGGCCATCATGGTGGTCTGGTTGACGCCCGCCATGATGTTCGGCAGGGCCAACGGCAGTTGCACGCCGAACAACTGCTGGCGCGGCGTGGCGCCGAAGGCGCGCGAAGCCTCGAGCACTTCGCGATCGACCAGCCGTATGCCCAGGTCGGTCAGGCGGATCAGCGGCGGCACGGCGTAGATCACCGTGGCAATGATGGCCGGGATCTTGCCCAGCCCGAACAGCATCACGACCGGGATCAGGTAGACGAAGCTCGGCATGGTCTGCATGATGTCCAGCAGCGGCAGCATGATCGATCGCAGCCAGTTGGCGCGCGCCATCAGCACGCCCACCGGAATGCCGATAATGACCGACAGGCCGGCGGCCATGATCATCAGCGCCAGGGTCTGCATGCCGGCGTCCCACAGACCCAGCACGCCGATCAGGCACAGCAGCGCGCCCATGGCCACGCTCAGACCGATACGGCGGCTGACACCCCAGGCGATGGCGATGGTCACCGCCACCACAATCCACCACGGTGTGCTGCGCAGCACCTGCTCCAGCCACACCAGAACGTGCAGGAACGGCCGCGACATCGCCTCTAGCGTATCGGCATAGCGCGTGACCAGGTGATCGACGAATGTGTCGATGGCGCCGCGCACGGCGCGCGGCGGAATAATCTCAGGAAACATAGGCAACTCCTTACGGGCGTGCCGGGGGTGATGCAGCCGGGCAGACAGCAGTCAGCCGCATGGCCTTCGACACGCGGGCCCCTCGCGGCGCGGCCATGGCAGCGCCCGGGGATTGCGCCAGGCAAGCCGGCGCCGCGCATGCGGCGCGGCGCAAGGGCTTGCTTACAGCGCGGCCTGGACGCGCGTCGCGACCTCGGCGGGCACCCACTTGGTCCAGACATCGGACTTGTTCTTCAGGAACCATTGGGCGATGGCGGCCGAATCGTCGCCGGACTCTTCCATGTGCGCCAGGGTCTCGTCGACCTGCGGCAGCGGGATGGAAACCTTGGACAGGAACTCGGTCAGCTGGGGGGCCTTCTTCGAGAATTCGGTATTGACCGCGGTGAACACGGGGTTCTCGGGGTAGGCGCTGGGCTGCGGATCGGCGCACTTGGGCGCGGTCAGGCACTTATGCTTTTCCGCATCGTAGGGCGGCAGTTCCAGCTTGACCAGGTCCAGGGCGCCTACCAGCGGCGTCGGATACCAGTAATAGAAAACCACGTTCTGCTTGCGCTTGTAGGCCGAGGTCAGGGCCGCCTTCTGGGCCGCGCCGGTGCCGGGCGAGTACAGCGTATAGGTATCGCCCAGCTTCAGGGCATGGAACAGGTTGGTGCTGACGACTTCGCAGCCCCAGCCGGCCGGGCAGCCGTAGAACCGGCCTTTCGAGGGTTCTTCCGGATCTTTGAATTCATCCTTGAACTTGGGCAGGTCGGCGGCCGACTTCAGTTCGGGCAGGCGCTCGGCGGTGTAGCGCGGAATGAACCAGGCTTCGCCGCCCATGTACACGTCGCCAATACGCTTGACCTTGCCGGTCTTTTCGGCTTTCTCCCACGGATCAGACACGCTGTTCAGCCAGATCTCGGTGTTGATGTCCAGGTCGCCGCGCTCGAGCGCGGCCAGGGCGGGCAGGGTCTCAGTGGGCAGGGTTTCGGTCTTGCAGCCGTAGCCCTTTTCCATGATGAAACGCTCGACATCGACCAGCACCAGGTTGGATTCCCAGTTCATGCCGCCGAACTTGACGGGACGGTCCAGTTCGCACTTGGGGGCATCGGCGGCTTGGGCGACGCCGGCGTACGCAAGAAACACCGCCGCGGCGGCCAGGGTTTTGACAGGGGTAAAACGCATTGGATTTTGCCTCCATAGGTTCAAGGACACAACGGCAGCGCGTAGCGCTGTGCTATGCCGTGGAGCTAAGGGGGTTGTGCGGAAGACGGGCAGAACCGCCAATACAAACCGACACTAGCAGCAAGACACGAGGCCGGAAGCGGCGACGTTCTTGTTCAGACAGCAAGTCCGGCGTATGGCCCAAGAGCCAACGACGAACTGACAGTAAATTGAAAGAAACTAAATGAAGAAGCCGGCATCTTAGCCGATTTTGCAACGCCCACCAACCGCAAGACTGACAAATTTTGATACAAATAGGCAAGAATTGCCTAGGGAAATTACCGATTCCCGGGCGGCAAAGCCCCGCAGGGCGGGGCATTGCAGCGCAGCATGGTATTGAAATATCTAGTTTCTTATAGTTTCCAATAGGCACGGTTTGATAGTCTCGCCCCTTCGCGCCCGCCCGGAATGTCAGAAGCAGAAAGCCGGTGTCCGACTCCCGTCGGACACCGAACCTTGGCCATGCCTTCCGCCCACAGCGGTGTCCGGCACCCTGACGGGAGCCAGACACCTGGCAATATCCCCCAATAGCCGTTCAGCGCTCAGCGTACATATAGGTACGCCGCCACGGATAGGCCAGATCGGGGGGATTGTCCAGTTCGTCGGCCCGGCCGCCTGCGGCAGGACTGGTGCCCAGGATCTGATGCAGGGCGATCCAGCCGTGCTCGAATGCCATGGCGCAG
>DASPIV010000330.1:0-4864 GCA_035628955.1 Bordetella sp. | reverse complement strand
GCCAGGGAGCAGACGCCGGTGGTACACGCCATGGCCGGCCAGATCGAACAGGAATGGCGGCGCTGAAATCCGGCGTATCCGTATCAGAAACGGATACGCCGGGCTGAAAGCCTGCGGCATCTCCAAGACGACTCAGGCCACGGCAGGCGGCGGCGTGCGGCCCCGCCGCCAATGGCAGGCCAGTGCAAGCAGCGCCAAGCCGAATCCCACCCCATCGGCCAGCGCACCCGGATACACCAGCGCGAATCCGGCAATGCAGAACAGCACGCGCTCGAACACTGTGGCGCGCACCAGCAGCCATCCCTGGAAGCCTACGGCCAGCGCGAAAATACCCGCGGCGGCCGTTATCGTCACTTCGGCGATCGACCACCAGCTTGCCGCCGCCAGCGCCTTGGCCGAGCCCATCAACAGCAGCCCCTGGCCGGCCGGGTCCAGCACGAAAATGAATGGCACCAGGAATGCGGGGATCGTGTATTTCCAGCATTGCATGGTGGTCTTGTAGGGATCGCCGCCTGTAATCGCCGACGCCGCGAATGGCGACAATGCGGTGGGCGGCGACACTTCGGACAGCACTGCGTAGTAGAAAATGAACATGTGCGCGGCGAAATCGGGCACGTCCAGCTTGATCAGCGCGGGCGCGGCGATAACGGCGCAAATAATGTACGAGGCCGTCACCGGAACCGCCAGGCCTATCACCCATACCACCAACGCGGTATAGATGGCGGTCAGCAACAGCGAGCCGCCCGCGTAGTCGATCACGATACCGCTGAATTTCAGGCCCAGGCCTGTCAGCGTCACCACGCCCACGATAATGCCGGCACCGGCGCAGGTCGTGCCCACGCTCAGCATGCCGGTCGACCCCGCCTTCAGTGCCTGAATCAGCGGCGACTGGAAGAACAGCTTCGATATCGACCCTTTTCCGCGAAAAAGGTCATAGGAAATCATGGCCGTGTCGCGGCGCAGGAAACTGGTCAGGAATGACACGACGGTGGCCCAGAACACCGACAGGACAGGCGAAAACCCCCACATCATGAATGCCACGATAGAGATAAGCGACAGGAAGTGAAACCAGTAATGCCGGGTCAGATTCCACACCGTGTCGACTTTCTCGATGATCACGCTGCCCATGCCGTACTTGCGCACGTCTATCTCGACCATCAGGAACAGCGCAAGATAGAACAGCGCGGTCGGGATGATGGCCATCAGCAGCACATCCAGATACGAGATCTTCAGGAACTCGGCAATGATGAACGCGGCAGCGCCCATCACCGGCGGCGAAATAATCGCGCCCAGCCCGCCGGCGGCCAGCAGGCCGCCGGCGGCGTTGCGCTCATAGCCCACCTTGGCCAGCATCGGCCATGCCACCGTGCCCAGCGTGACCGTGGTGGCCACGCCCGAGCCCGACGGCCCGCCCAGCAGGAACGAGGCCAGCACCACCGTGCGTCCCGCGCCGGCGGGCTTGCCGCCCATGGCCGAGAACGAAAAATCGATGTAGAACCTGCCCGCGCCCGAAAACTGCAAGAACGCCCCGAAGATCGTGAACAGGATGATCAGCGAAGACGACACATCCACGGCGACACCGTATATGCCCTCCAGTGTCATGTACATGAAGCCGACGATGCGGTCGATGCCGTAGCCCTTGTGCGTCCAGGGATGCGGCAGATACTTTCCAAGCACCGCATACGCCAGGAAACAGATCGAAATAAAGGGCAGTATCCATCCGATGGTGCGGCGCATGGCCTCCAGCACCATCAGGATCAGCGCCACACCGAACACGATGTCCCAGCCATTGGGGCTGGTATTGCGATCGGTGAATTCGTCGCCGCCCACGATCAGGTACACCGCCACGGCGATCGCCAGCAGCGCCACTGCCCAATCCCACCACATAATGCGGTGCCGGAACCGCTTGCTGACCGGGAACATCAGAAAGGACAGGAACAGTACGAAGGCCACGTGTATGGGCCGCAGCATCTGCGTCGGCACGATGGCATAGGCGGCATACATGTGGAACAACGACATGCCCACCGCCACGGTGGCCAGGAATATGCCCAGCCAGCCGCCCATGTGGTTGGCGGCACCCTCTTCTTCCTCGATGTATTGCTCGGCCTTGCGCAACGCCTCGTCGCTGACGGTGGCCGTGGAAGTCGGTTCCGCAGATACGCTCATGCTGGAATTCCCCTGGATGGAGTTCGGCCTCTGCGTGCCTTGGCGTTATCGATGGGCGAGCCATGTAAAAACCCCAACCGCGCGGGTTGGGGGCAGACTCAATCGAGCTTGACGCCCTGCTCGGTGAAATACTTGATGGCGCCCGGATGGAACGGAATCGGCGTGGCGCCCGTCTTCTGCTTGTCGAGCTTGAACTCGGCCGTATCCTTGTGCACCGCGATCAGATCGTCGCGGCTATCGAAGATGGTCTTGACGATGTTGTACGCGGTCTGGTCGCTCATTTTCTCGTTGGCAACCAGGATATTCATGACCGTAGCCTGCTTGTTGTCCTGGGCCATGCCGCGGTACGTAGCCTTCGGAATCGTGTCTTCTATATACAGATTGCCGTATTTCTTGTTCATGGCCGGAACCAGGTACGCGTTGTCGATCATCTTTATCTTGGTGCCGGGGGTATTGGCAAGGTCTGTCACCGCTGCCGTGGGCAGGCCGCCCACCCAGAAGAAGGCATCGATCTTGTTGTCCTTCACGGCGTTGACCGATTCGGCCACGCCCAGCCGTTCGCGTTCGACGTCCTTGTCCTTGTCCAGGCCGGCAGCCTCCAGCATGCGAAAGGCCATGACCTCGGTCGCGCTGCCCGGCGAGCCGGTGGAAATGCGCTTGCCCTTCAGGTCGGCCATCTTCTCGATGCCGTTGCCATCCACCGTTACCACATGCATGCGGTTCGGATAAAGAATCATCAAGGTGCGCAAGGGCACCTGGTGGCCCTTGAATTTGTTTTCACCCTTGTAGGCGTCCTGCGCGGCATCGGACATGGTCAGCCCGATATACGAAGTGTCGCCGTCGATCAGTTTCAGGTTGTCCACCGACCCGCCGGTTACCTCGGCAGTGGCTTCCATGCCGGGCACTTTCTTCGATAGCATCGATGCAATGCCGCCGCCTATCGGGTAATACACACCCCCGGTTCCGCCGGTGGCGATCGAGATGTTCTCGGCCGCAACGGTTTGAACAAGCCCCAAACACAAACACAGCAGGAACGCGAAACGTCGTATTGAAGTATTCATTTTGTCTCCTGGGTACGCTTTCTGATGTTGCGCTGCGACTGCGTAGCGATTTTTATAATGCGGTCAGGCCGGTACTACGTGTACCTCGCCAGGGTGTAACCCGCGAAGACGGCTACGTCAATCAGAGTTTCCTGCAAGTATCCATGCTGGTTCCGGCAGGGATTTTCCTTATGCGCCCCGCCATCGACCCTCCATCCAGGCCCCCGATGCCACCGCCTTGCGCGCCTCGTCGACCAGCGCATCTACCGTGCAACGCACCGCCCGCGCCGTCGGCCGGTTCGTGGGCAATGCCAGGACGATAGTGCGCGCGATATCCGGATCAGTCAGCGGCGCCCCCTTCAGCTTGTGGCCGCGCAGATCGTCCGCCACCGCAATCGGCGGCAGAATCGTCAACCCATGGCCGCCCAGCACCAGACTGCGTTGCACGCTCAAGGCATTGGTCTCCACCGAAACATCCAGCGTGACATGGGCCACCGCGCAAGCGTGCTCGACTAAAGTGCGTATGCCGTGCGGTGCGCTGGGCAGCACCAGCTTCTGGTTGGCCAGTTCAGCCAGCGCAACCGGGCGGTCCGGGCGCAGTTGGCTGTGCTTCGGGCCTATTACCCACAGCGGCTCTTCGATCAATGGCACGGTCTGGATATCGGCCGTGTGCTCGGCGCCGTACAGCAAGGCCGCATCCACCTCGCCCATGGCCAGCCAGCGCTGCAGCGTGCCCGCATAACCCATGGCGATGCGGACCCGTATGCCGGGATACGCCGCCGCCACGGCAGAGGCCAGCGGACTGGACAGCATATCGATGCTGCTGGGCAATAGGCCCAGCGTGACCAGCCCCGTAATCCCTTGCCCGACGCCACCGATCTCGACGCGAGCGCGGTCCAGTTCCAGCAAGGCCCGGCGCGCATATCCGACCAGAACTTCGCCTGCTTCGGTCAACACCATGCCGCGGCGCTCGCGCTCGAACAATGGCGTGCCGATGTCTTCCTCGAGCAGGCGTATCTGGCGCGACACGGCGGGCTGCACCAGATTCAGCACCTCGGCCGCCCGTGTCACGTTGCCCGTCTCGGTAACAGTCAGGAAAGCACGCAATTGCTTCAAATCCATTTTCGCTATGCCTCGATCAAGAAGTGTGATGGCACCATGAAAATTCTCTATTTCAGACAAGCCGGCATCACATTTTATGATTTATCCGCCAGTTAACGCATGCCCTTTGAACCTACCGCGATTCGACCATGAGCCCATCATCAACCACGGCTCCTGCCTGGCAGGAAGCCGTCTTCAAAGTACTCAAGCAAGGCGGGGTCAGGCAGATAGCCTACGTGCCGGATGCGGGCCATTCCCATGCCATCCGCAGCGCGATCGCCGACCCCGATATTGAAGACATCGTGCTTACCACCGAAGAAGAAGGCGTGGCCCTGGTCTGCGGGGCCTGGCTGGGCGGGCAGCGAGCCGTGCTGCTGATGCAAAGCAGTGGCGTGGGCAACTGCGTCAATATGTTTTCGCTGCTGCAGGCAGCGGATTTTCCGTTCTTCACCTTGGTGACCATGCGCGGCGAATATGCCGAGTTCAATCCCTGGCAAGGCCCCATGGGCAAGGCCACGCAGGCCGCCCTGGAATTGATGGGCATCCACGTGCTGCGC
>DASPIV010000329.1:0-5379 GCA_035628955.1 Bordetella sp. | reverse complement strand
CGCAGCGGCAAGCCCGACCTGATCGTCACCGTGGACAACGGCATTGCCAGCGTCGATGGCGTGGCCGCCGCCAACGCGGCCGGCATAGGCGTGGTGGTCACCGACCATCACCTGCCGGGCGACACGCTGCCCGAAGCCCTGGCCATCGTCAATCCGAACCAGCCAGGCTGCGGCTTCCCGTCCAAGAACCTGGCGGGAGTGGGGGTGATCTTTTACCTGATGCTCGCGCTGCGCGCCGAACTGCGCCGGCGCGGCACCTACCCGCCCGACGGCGGCCCCCGCCTGGACGCACTGGCCGACCTGGTGGCACTGGGCACAGTGGCCGACGTCGTCAAGCTCGACGGCAACAACCGCCTGCTGGTCACCCAGGGCTTGCAGCGCATGCGCGCCGGCCGCATGCAGCCTGGCCTGCGCGCTCTGTTCGCGGTGGCCGCGCGCGAGCCCCGCAGCGCCTGCGGTTTTGATCTGGGATTCGCGTTGGGGCCGCGCATCAACGCGGCCGGCCGGCTGGCCGACATGAGCCTGGGCATCGCCTGCCTGACCACCGACGACGAAGCGCAAGCGCTCGACATGGCTCGCCAACTGGACCAGATCAACCGCGACCGGCGCGGCATCGAAGCCGAGATGCGCGAGCAGGCGCTGGCCGCCATGGAAGCGGCCGGCAGCGCGGCCGGCGCAACGGTATGCGTGTTCGACCCGGGCTGGCATCAAGGCGTGGTGGGACTGGTAGCCTCGCGCCTGAAAGAAAAATACTGGCGCCCTACGCTGGCCTTCGCCCCCGCCAGCGACGATGAGATCCGCGGCTCGGGCCGCTCGATCCCCGACGTGCACCTGCGCGATGCGCTCGACCTGGTGTCCAAGCGCCACCCTGGCCTCATCCGCAAGTTCGGCGGCCATGCCATGGCGGCCGGCCTGACGTTGGGGCGGCACGACTTCCCCGCCTTCGGGCCGGCTTTCGATGCGGCCGTGCGCGAACTGACCGGCCGCGACTCGTTCGAGCCGCTGCTCGAGACCGACGGATCGCTCGAATCGGGCTATGCCAACGCCGACGTGGCCACGCTGCTGCAACAACAAGTATGGGGAGCCGGCTTCGCAGCGCCCTTGTTCCTGGACGAGTTCATCGTGCGCAACCAGCGCCTGGTGGGCGAAAAGCACCTGAAACTGTCGCTCGAGCGCGGCCACCAGCGCTTCGATGCCATCTGGTTCGGGCGCGACCAGTCGCTGCCCGAACACGTCCAGGTGGCCTACCGCCTGGAGCCCAACATATGGAACGGCATGGTGTCTGCCCAGCTTGTCGTCGAGCATGCGGAATAAACCACGCTAAAATGCTGGGTTTCGCACTACAAATAGCCACCAGGAAGCACCATGGAAGCCGAACGCCAGAACCAGATCGCCGCCCGCATTGCCGACTACGCGCAGCGCGAGCAGGCGCTACGGGGGTATCTTTGACTACGATCTGAAGGCCGAACGCCTGCAGGTCGTCAACGCCGAGCTCGAAGACCCGGCCGTCTGGAACGACCCCAAGCACGCCCAGGACCTGGGCCGTGAAAAAAAATCCCTCGAAGACGTGGTTGGCACCCTGACCGCCCTGCGCACCGGCATTGCCGATTCCCAGGAATTGTTCGACCTCGCTTCGGCCGACGACGACGACGCCACGCTGGAGTCCATCGAGGCCGACGCCGACAGTTTCCAGCAACAACTCGAAGGCCTGGAATTCCGCCGGATGTTCGCCAATCCGGCCGACCCGCTGAACTGCTTCGTCGACATCCAGGCCGGCGCAGGCGGCACCGAGGCGCAAGACTGGGCATCGATGCTGCTGCGCCAATACCTGAAGTACGCCGAACGCAAGGGCTTCAAGGCCGAGGTCCTGGAAGAGTCCGAAGGCGAAGTCGCCGGCATCAAGTCCGCCACCATCAAACTCGAGGGCGACTACGCCTTCGGCTACCTGCGCACCGAAACCGGTGTGCACCGCCTGGTGCGCAAGAGCCCGTTCGACTCCTCGGGCGGCCGGCACACCTCGTTTGCCAGCGTATTCGTCTATCCCGAGGTCGACGACTCGTTCGAGATCGAGGTCAATCCAGCCGACTTGCGCGTCGATACGTATCGCGCCAGCGGCGCGGGCGGGCAGCACATCAACAAAACCGACTCGGCCGTGCGGCTGACGCACATGCCCACCGGCATCGTGGTGCAGTGCCAGAACGATCGTTCCCAGCACCGCAACCGCGCCGAAGCCATGCAAATGTTGAAGTCCAAGCTATACGAGCTCGAAATGCGCAACCGCATGGCCGAACAGCAAAAGCTCGAAGACTCCAAGACCGACGTGGGCTGGGGCCACCAGATCCGTTCGTACGTGCTCGACCAAAGCCGCATCAAAGACCTGCGTACGAACGTGGAAATCTCCAATACCCAGAAGGTGCTCGATGGCGACCTGGATCCCTTCATCCAGGCCAGCCTGAAGCAAGGCGTGTGATCCCCGCGGGTGCCCATGGCACCCTACACCCTGAAGAGGCAAGCGCATGACCGACACGATCGCAATTCTGACCGGCGCCTCGCGTGGCATAGGCGCCGCGCTGGCGCGCGGCCTGGCCCGGCCCGGCACGCGGTTGATCACCCTGGCCCGCCGCGCCGACCCCGAATTGGCCGCGCATGCCCAGGCCCAGGGCGCCGAACTGGAACAGATCCAGGTCGACCTCTCCGATCTGCAGGCTGCCACCCAAACCGCAGAACGCATCGCCGCAGCCCTGCCCCGCAACGCCAGGCGCTACCTGCTCATCAACAATGCCGGCACCGTGCAACCCGTCGCCGCGGCCGCCGCGCTGGCGGACGGCCCGGCCATCGCCACCGCATTCAACCTGAACGTCTCGGCCGTCATGCTGCTGACCGCGCATTTCGTGGCGGCCGTACATGGCCTGCAGGCCGACCGCCGGGTGCTGAATATCTCGTCGGGCGCTGGCCGCAATCCCAATGCGGGCTGGGGTGTGTACTGCGCCACCAAGGCCGCCCTCGACATGTATACCCGCGTGCTCAACCAGGAACAAGGCGCCCAGGGCGTACGCGCCGTCGCCCTGGCTCCCGGCATCGTCGACACGGGCATGCAGGAAACCATCCGTGCCAGCGACCCCGCCAGCTTCCCGGCGCTGGCCAAGTTCCAGGAATTCCACGCCACCGGCAAACTGGCGGCGCCCTCCGCCGTGGCCGCCCGTATCCTGGCCTACCTCGACCGCGACGACTTCGGCACCACCGAAATCGACGATATCCGCAATTACGACTGACCCATCATGACCGATCACTCGCCCGCCCCCGCCGCCCAGGATGAAAACCGCTTGATCGCCGAACGGCGCGCCAAGCTGGCCAAACTGCGTGAAGCCGGCGTTGCGTATCCCAACGACTTCGTGCCCGATGCGCACGCCGCCGACCTGCATCGCCAATTCGGCGCACAAGACCAGGACACGCTGGCCGCCGCCGCCACCCAGGTCAAAGTGGCGGGCCGCATGATGCTCAAGCGCGTAATGGGCAAGGCCAGTTTCGCCACCTTGCAGGACGGCAGCGGCCGCATCCAGATCTATCTCGACCGCGGCACGCTGGGCGACGAGGCCTATGCCGCCTTCAAGCAATGGGACATCGGCGACATCATCGCGGTACAAGGTTCGGTGTTCAAGACCAACAAGGGCGAATTGTCGGTGCACGCCGCCAGCGCCCGCCTGTTGTCGAAGTCGCTGCGGCCGCTGCCCGACAAGTTCCACGGGGTGGCCGACCAGGAATTGCGTTACCGCCAGCGCTATGTCGACCTCATCATGACCGAGGCCACGCGCCGCACATTCGAAGTGCGCAGCAAGGCCGTGGGCAGCATCCGCCAGGTCATGCTGGACGCCGGCTTCCTTGAAGTCGAGACGCCGATGCTGCATCCCATCCCGGGCGGCGCGGCGGCCAAGCCGTTTGCCACGCACCACAACGCGCTCGACATGGAAATGTTCCTGCGCATCGCGCCCGAGCTGTACCTGAAGCGCCTGATCGTGGGCGGGTTCGAGCGCGTGTTCGAGGTCAACCGCAACTTCCGCAACGAGGGCGTCAGCCCGCGCCACAACCCCGAATTCACCATGATGGAGTTCTACGCAGCCTACGCGGACTACCGCTGGCTGATGGACTTCACTGAAAACATCCTGCGCCAGGCGGCCATCGCCGCCACCGGCAGCGCGGTGCTCACCTACCAGGAGCGCGAGCTCGACCTGTCCAGGCCGTTCGATCGCCTGACTATCTGCGAAGCCATCCTGAAATACGCCCCGGGCTACACCCAGGCGCAGCTCGATGATGCCGATTTCGTGCGCGCCGAACTGAAGAAGCACGGTGCCGACGTGAACGGCCCGGTGCTGTCGCGGGCTGGCCTGGGCGCATTGCAACTGGCGCTGTTCGAAGAAACCGCCGAAGCTCAGCTCTGGAATCCCACCTACATCATCGATTACCCGATCGAGGTGTCGCCGCTGGCCCGCGCCTCGGATACCCGCCCCGGTATCACGGAACGCTTCGAACTGTTCATGACCGGCCGCGAAATCGCCAACGGCTTCTCCGAACTCAACGATCCCGAAGACCAGGCCGAACGCTTTCGCGCCCAGGTCGAGGCGAAGGACGCAGGCGATGAAGAAGCCATGTACTTCGATGCCGACTACATCCGCGCGCTCGAATACGGCATGCCGCCCACCGGCGGCTGCGGCATCGGCATCGACCGCCTGGTCATGCTGCTGACCGACAGCCCCAGCATCCGCGACGTCATCCTCTTTCCCCACCTGCGTCGCGAAGACTGAAAGCCGGCCGTACGCACTGAAAGGATCCGACCGCCATGCTCGTCAAGCTGCTGATCATCGTGGTCTTCATCGTTCTGGTGCTGTACGTGGTGCTGCCCAAGCGCCGCACGCCGGCCGCGCCGCCGCGCGCCGGCCGGCTGATGCTGACCTTGCTGGCCAGCGCGGCCGTGCTGCTGTTCATTCTGGCGCTGTTCTGCGCCCTGCTGTGGCTGGGCGGCATATCGGGTGCGGTGTCCGGCGGCGGCGAGGTGCTGGGCGGCACCGGCCTGCTGCGCATCGCCGCCCTGCTCCTGGTGCTGTCGATTGCCTGCGCGGTGGCCGCGCTGATGAAACGGCCGCGCTGAACGGGTGGCCGTCGGCGCATCAAGTGCCGCGGCGCTCCATGGCCTGGGCCCAGCGCCGCGCCACCGACGGCGAAGTCGCACAGATCGCCGATGCCGTCACCACGCGCACCGCGCGCTCCAGCAACTGGATATCGGCTTCGTGCTGGCGCGCAACGTGCGGATCTTCGAAGAAAATGACGCGCTGGCATTGGTGCTCCAGCACCAGTTCGGCAATCTGGGCATCCCCGCCCAGCGGG
>DASPIV010000328.1:0-6317 GCA_035628955.1 Bordetella sp. | reverse complement strand
TCGCTGGCGCAGCGCAGCGCGCAGGCGGCCAAAGAGATCAAGGTGCTGATCGAGGACTCGGTCAGCAAGGTGGGCACGGGCTCGCAGCAAGTGCAGCGGGCCGGGGCGACGATGCAGGAGATTGTGGCCTCGGTCAAGCGGGTGACGGACATCATGGGTGAGATTTCGGCGGCCTCGGAAGAGCAGTCGGGCGGTATCGACCAGGTGAACCGCGCGGTGTCGCAGATGGACGAGGTGACGCAGCAGAACGCGGCGCTGGTCGAAGAGGCGGCCGCGGCGGCGGGTTCGCTGCAAGAGCAGGCGCAGCGGCTGGCCGAGGCGGTATCGGTGTTCAAGATCAATGCGGGCGAAGTCATCGAGGTGCCGGCCCAGCAACTAAGGGGCAATTACGCGGCCTCCATGGTGGCCCAGTCCTAGGCAGGCCCTGTTGACTCCCCCCACATTGCGCCGGATCTCCGGCGCTTTTTTTTCGCAGGTAGCCCTGGCGCGGAGGCCCTCGGGCAACGCTTCTACTGCCCCGCCAATCCCGCTGCGACTTCGCCGACGGTGCGCAGGCCATCCCGCAACAGTCCTTCCAGAAACGGGGCCGCCTGCGGCAGCACTACCGCCAGCAAGAGCAGCCCGGTGATCAGGCTGACCGGAAAACCCACGGCAAACACCGACAGCTGCGGCGCGGCGCGGTTCAGGATGCCCATGGCCAGGTTGATGGTCAACAATGCGCAGATAAGCGGCAGTGCCAGCAGCAGGCCAGATACGAAGATGGTCTGGCCCCACTGCGCCAGAATGCCCCAGCCATTGGGATCCAGCGCGATTCCGGCCAGCGGCAGAGTGTCGAACGAACGCACCAGCGCGGCCAGCACCAGCAAATGGCCATCCAGGGCCAGAAACACCAGCATCGCCACAATGTTGAACAGGCGTGACAGCACCGCCGTATTGGCCCCCGTGCCCGGATCGAAAAACGAAGCGAACGACAGCCCCATCTGCAGGCCCACGAATTCACCGGCTGTCTGTACCGCCGCGAAGACGATGCGCATCGTGAACCCCATGGCGATACCGATCAGCACCTGCTGGCCCAGCAGCCACAGGCCGGCGTACGAGCCCGGCGAGATCGCCGGAGGCGGCTCCAGGCCGGGTACTACCGCTACGGTCAGCACAAAGGCCAGGCCCACTTTGACCCGGATCGGGATGGTCGACTCCGAGAACAGCGGAGCGCTGCCTACCAGTGCCGCGATGCGCATGAAGGGCCACAGGAATTGCAGCAGCCACGCATCGAGCTGTTGCTGGGTGAAGGCGATCATGGCGTGCCGGGGTGGGTCTGTCGCCCCGGTTACGAGACCAGCAGCGGGATCTGGCCGAGCAGCTGGCGGATGTAGTCGGTCATCAAGCCCAGCAGCCAAGGGCCCAGCAGTACCAGCACACCGCACATGGCAAGCAGCTTGGGGATGAATGACAGCGTCATTTCATTGATCTGGGTGGCGGCCTGGAATATGGCGATGATCAAACCCACCGCCAGGGTGACCAGCAGCAGCGGCCCAGCCATTGCCAAGGCGATCTTCATCGCCTGGTAGGTCATGGACATGACGGCTTCAGGAGTCATGGCGGGGTACTGTCATTGGTAGAAACTGCTGGCCAAGGAGCCCAGCAGCAGGTTCCAGCCATCGGCCAGCACGAACAGCATCAGCTTGAAGGGCAGGGCGACCGTGACGGGGGGCACCATCATCATGCCCAGCGCCATCAGCACGCTGGCCACCACCAGGTCGATGATCAGGAACGGGATGAAAATCGTGAAGCCGATCTGGAAGGCGGTTTTCAGTTCGCTGGTAATAAAGGCCGGCACCAGGATTTTCATGGGCACTTGCGAGGGGTCTTCCAGCGCCGGCTGGTTGGCCAGGTTCGCAAACAGCGTCAGGTCGTTTTCGCGCGTCTGGTGCAACATGAAGGTATGCAATGGCGCGGCGGCGCGCTCGACCGCAGTCTCGAACGGTATCGACCCCTCGGACAGAGGCTGATACGCCTCGGCGTAGATGCGGTCGAACACCGGCGACATGGTGTAGAACGTCAGGAACAGGGCCAGCCCGATCAGCACATGGTTGGGCGGCGACATGGCAGTGCCCAGCGCGCTGCGCAGCAGCCCCAGCACGATGATGATGCGCGTGAAGCCGGTCATCATCAGCAGCGCCGCCGGCAGGAAGGACAGCGAACTCATCAGCAACAGGGTCTGCATGCTGAGCGAGTAGGTTTGTGCCCCGTCGGGGCCCGGCGTTGCGGTCAGCGCCGGCAGAGTGGCCTGTGCCACCACACCGGCCGGCAGCAGCGCCAGCCCGGCCAGCGCGGCGCCGGCGGCCAGCAGCGGCAAACGGTGGTTGCGGCCACGGGCGGCAGGCGTGCGCACAGGCATTGTGGAAGGCATATAGGGTCAACCGCGGCGCTTGAGCGCTTGCGACAGCTTGCCGGCGAATGCACCGAGTTCGACAGGCGGCGGCGGTACCGTGCCCGCGGGCAGCGTATGCAAGGCCGTGAGTTGGCTGGGTGTCACGCCGACCACCAGCCAGGTATCGGCGATTTGCAGCACTGCCACGCTTTGGCGCGGCCCCACTTGCACACGGGCCACCTGGCGCAGAAGGCTGCTGCGCGCGGGGCCGGCCAAGCCGGCGCGGCGCGCCAGCCAGGCCGAGGCCAGGATGGCCGCCACGACCAGCAGCAATCCGATCACCACGCGCAATACCGCGGATTCCGTCATGATGTTCAGCGGCGGTTGTTCAGGCGGTTGATGCGCTCCGACGGTGTAATGATGTCGGTCAGGCGTATGCCGTACTTTTCCTCCACTACCACGACCTCGCCCTGCGCGATCAGGTAGCCGTTGACGAAAATGTCCATCGGTTCGCCAGCCAGGCCGTCGAGTTCCACCACCGATCCCTGCCCGAGTTGCAGCAGGTTCTTGATGGTGAGGCGGGTGCGGCCCAGTTCCACCGTCAGTTGGACGGGCACGTCCATGATCAGGTCGATTTCGTTGCCGGTGTTGCCCGGGCCGTCGGCCAGGGGCTTGAATACCGAAGCGCCCGCCGGACGGGCGGTGGGCGCGGCGGATGCCGTTGGGGCAGCCTGAGCAGGAGCGGGCGGCGTGGGCACAGGCGCTACCGGTGCGGCGGATGTTTGTTCGGCCATGGCGCCCGCCCAGTCGTCCTGGGGTTTCAGGCCATCGGCCTGGGTGGGGGGCTGGGCCGCCGCGGATTGCTCGGCAAGCGCATCGGCCCAGTCGTCGGCCGGTGAGGCAGGCGAACCGGAGCCGGCCTTGCCGGACTCGTTCGTGTCAGTCATGGTCGGGAGCCTCGTGAGTCTCGCTTTCGTAGGTAAACAGGTTCTGCACGCGCAGGGCGTACTGACCGTTGAAGACGCCGTAGCCGCATTCCATCAGCGGCACACCATTGACACTGGCAATGACTGCCTGCGGCACTTCGATGGGCAGCACGTCGCCCACCTTCAGGCGCAGCAGTTCGCGGATGGATGACGGGATCGCGGCGAACTCGGCCGTGAGGTCGACGTCGGCGCTGCGCACCTGGCGCGACAACTGGTGGGTCCAGCGCTGGTCGACCTCTTCAAGAGTGGCTTCCTGCAAGGGCCGTGTGAGCAGATCGCGCACCGGCTCGATCATGGAATAGGGCAGGCAGATGTTGAGTTCGCCGCCGGTGGCGCCGAATTCGATGTGGAACGACGACACCACCACGACTTCGTTGTTGCCGGTAATGCTGGCGAACTTGGTGTGCATTTCGGAACGCACGTATTCGAACTCGATGGGGTACACCGCTTCCCAGGACTTGCCGTAGCTTTCCAGCGTCAGGTTCAGCAACCGCCGGATGATGCGCTGCTCGGTGGTGGTGAAGTCGCGGCCTTCCACACGCGTGTGGTAGCGTCCATCGCCGCCGAACAGGCTGTCGATCACCAGGAACACCAGGCTAGGGTCGTAGGTGAACAATGCAGTGCCCCGCAGCGGCTTCATCTGGATCATGTTCAGATTGCTGGGCACCGGCAGGTTGCGCTCGAAGTCGGCGTATTTCAGTATCTTGATCGATCCGACCGTGATGTCGGCATTGCGTCGCATGAAGTTCAACAACAGATGCCGCAGGTGCCGGGCAAAACGCTCGTTGATGAGCTCCAGCGTTTGCATGCGCCGCCGTACCACGCGGTCGGGCGAGCTCAGGTCGTAGGCGCGCGCGCCGCTCGAAGCGGCTTCGTCGTGGGTCTTGCTGTCGCTCTCGCCGGTAACGCCAGCCAGCAGCGCATCGACTTCATCCTGCGAAAGAAACGCCTCGTAGGCCATGCTTACTGCACCACGAACGCGGTGAACAGGGCATCGCTGACGAACTGGCCGTCAGGCAAAGGCGAGAACGGCCGATTGACGGCCGCCACGATGGCACGCGCCATATCGGTCTTGCCTTGCATCGACTGCGCAGCCGCCGGCGGCTGCGCAGACAGCACCATCAGGATGCGGCTGCGGACCTCGGGCATGTATTTCTCGACGCGCATGCGGGTTTGTTCATCGGCCGCGCGCAGGGTGATGCCCACGTGCAGGATGCGTTCGCTGTCGGCGCTTTGCAGCGTGACGGTAAAGGCTTCCAGCGGAATGAAGATGGGCGCCGGCACTGGCGCCGGCTCCGCCGGCGTCGCGACGAATACGGCCTGGGCCGGCTCGGCGCCGGCCTTGCCCACGCCCAGGCGCACCGGGGCTGCCGACTCGGTGTACTGGCGATGCATGACGAACCAGGTACCGGCAATGCTGCTCGCCGCTACGATCACCAGCGCCATCAGCCATAAAAGGCTGCGCAGGACCGGGCTACCGCCGGACGGCTGGCTGCCGCGCGCTGGCACGGAAGAAGTCTTGTTAGTGGGCATCAAGGTATGGATACTGGGGAATGAAGGGATTCTGCCGCAAAGTGCGTATGGGTTTGCCGGCGAAAAACAGCACGAAAGTCGCGTATCTCAGGCTATTGCGACATGGCCAGGCCATGGCGGAGTTCCTGGCGTTCTGCGTGCCGTGGCGTGGCATGGCTCAGGCGAACGTATCGACCAGGCCGTCGCTGCGGCGCGCCAGGGCGGGCGCTTCGGGCACAAGCGCCACGGCGGGCTCGCCATGCCCGCCGCCTTGCCCCTGGCTGCGGCTGTTCTGTTGCTGCATGTCGAAACCGGATTGTGCGCCGTGTTCGCCCACGCTGGCCTGTCCCAGGGACAGGCCAGTCTGAGCCAATGCCTGCTGCAGTTGCGGCAGCGCCGCTTCGACCGCATGGCGCACAGCGGCGTGGGCCGACACAAAGCTGGCGCTGGCCACACCATCATTGACGCTGAGGGTGACGCGCAACGGCCCCAGGTCGGGAGGATCCAGCCGCAGCTCGGCAGTTTGCCGGCCTTGCGTGGCGTCGTGGGTCAATATAAGCAGTTGGCGCCCCAGATCGGCGCCCCAGGCCGGGGTGGCTGCGACTGGCGTGCCTATTCCCAGCGCCAGTGGGCCGACGCCCGAGGGCAGCAATGACGATGCCAGGGTATCCGGACGAGTGGCGTGCAGGGGTGTGGCGGCGGCCAGGCCGGCGGCCAGATCGGTGCCGGCCGTGTGGGCGGGCGGGCCGCCCGCACCAGCCAGCGACGGATTGCCGGTTGCGCCGTTCAAGGCAAGGTCGACTTCGCCGTCCGGTCGAGTCAAGGGGCCCAGCGTCATGGCTGCCAGGCGCGACGCGGGCGTAGGCACTGCACGCGCATCGCGGGCCGCGGCGCGCGCATCGGATGCGCCGGCGCCAGCCGCTGCTGCCGCACGCGGTTCGGCCGCTTTGCCCGGTGCCGCGGCAGCGGCCGCCCGCATCGTGGCGGCTGTCTGCCCGGCCGCCGCATGGGCCATCGGATCTGGCGTGACCGCCGTCTGTGCTGCCGGGGTGCCGGCCAGCACGGCGGTAGCGGCCGTACCGTGGGACGGCCCGGCCTGGTGTTGCAGCTGGGCCGCCTGCGCGGCAACTTCAATTGCCTGAGCGGGCAAGGCCGCCGGGGATGGCGCCACGGCTTGCGCTGGTGGCGGCTGGACCTGGATAGCGGCGGTGCCGGCGGCTGCCGCTGCCGCTGCCGCAGCCGCAGCCGGATCGGCAGCCTGGGCGCTTTCTTGTGCCTCGGTGGCCGGTTCCTGGCCGCTCGCGACGTCGCCGCCCGGTTTGCCGCCCGCGGTCTTGCCTGGGGCGCCGGCGTTCGGCCGGGCATGGGCCACAGCGTGGTCGCGCTGGCGTGCCAACTGCTGCGCGAAGCTGCCGGCTGGCTGGCCCGCAGCGGTAGCGGTGTTGCGC
>DASPIV010000327.1:0-18322 GCA_035628955.1 Bordetella sp. | reverse complement strand
GCGGTTTCCGCATCGGGCTTGCCGTCGTAGTTCGCCGCCCGATAGTGCATCTGGAAGGCCGCCAGCACATTGCGGGTAGCGCGGTCCAGCCGGCCGTGCCGGGGGCTGGCATAGCCCAGCCTCGCCAGTTGTTGCTGGAACCATGCCACGTCGGGCAGTCCCTGGCGCTGCAGCGTTACCCAGTGGGCCGCCGCTTGCGCCTCGTCGTACCAGCGGCCTATGCCCGCGTCGGCCAGGCGTTTCCAGGGGAACAGCGGGCCCGGATCGGTCTTGCGTTGCGGGGCGATGTCGCTGTGCGCCACGATGTTCTCGGGATGCACGCCATGCCGCGCGATCAGGTCGCGCAGCAGCAGGATCAGTACCTGTACCTGCGCCTCGGGGTAGGGTTGCCAGCCTGTCGCGCCGCCGGCCTGGTCGCGCCGGCCGGCATTGACCAGTTCGATGCCGATCGACACCGGATTCAGCGACACCTGCGCGTACCAGCTGCTTGCGCCGGCGTGCCAGGCGCTGCGGTTTTCGTCCACCAGCCGGTATACGCGCGGGCGCGGGTCGTCGGTGACCAGGTAATGGGTGCTGACGACGCCCTGCGACAGCAGTTCCAGCGAATGCGGACCATTGGTCGAGGTGTAGTGCAGCACGATATAGCGCACGCGGCTGTCCTGGCTGACCGCGGTGATCGAGTCGTCGATCTCCAGCCTGGGGTGTGCCGGGTGGCTTGCGCAACCGTTCAGCACCCACGCCGCGACGGCCAGGGCCGCAAGGGCGCGGAGCGGGCGCAGGCGGGTCATGGGCGCTGGGCCAGATACAGAAACAGGGTGGGGCGCTTGTCCAGCTCGGGAGCCGGCCGCGTCTTCCAGTCGGCAATGGAATGGGTACGTACCCATTCGTCATCGGTTGTCAGTGACCGGGCCACGCACAAGCGCGTGTCGCCGCGCAGCGTGGCCAGCAATGTGGCGTACATGGCCGCATTGCGATAGGGCGTTTCGATCAGTAGCTGCGTCTGGTGGTGGCGCGCCGAAAGCTGTTCCCAGCTACGCAGCTGCTTGGCGCGTTCGGCCGGGTCTACGGGCGCATAGCCATGGAAGGCGAAGCGCTGGCCGTCCAGGCCGCTGGCCATCAGCCCCAGCAAAATCGACGACGGCCCCACCCACGGGCGCACCGTGATGCCCAGCCGATGGGCCGCTGCAACCACGGTGGCACCAGGGTCGGCGACAGCGGGGCAGCCGGCCTCGGACACCAGCCCCAGGTCCTGGCCTTGCCGCACGGGTGCCAGCCATTGCTGGATCTGGTTCGCATCGATCTTGGCCGTGAGCGTGTGGATGGTGATTTCCTGCAGCGGACGCACGGTGCCGATCTGTTTCAGGAAGGCGCGTGCCGTCTTGGCATTCTCGGCGATGTAGGTATCCAGGGTGCCGGCCAGGGCGCGGGCGTCGGTAGGCAGCCAGCGCTCGGGGGGCGCCTCGCCCAGGCTGACCGGAATAAGGTGCAGCGTGCCGCTCATGCCGGCGCATCCACGGCCAACGGGTCCAGCCCGAATCCGGCCAGCATGCCTGTCAGGGCGATCAAGGGCAGGCCGATGATGGCGGTCGGGTCGTCGCTGCGCACGTATTCCATCAGTGCGATGCCCAGGCTTTCCGCCTTGGCGCTGCCGGCGGTATCGTAAGGTTCTTCGGCGCGTAGATAGGCGTCGATGGCGGCGTCCGACAAAGGGCGGAAACGGCACTGCGTGACGATGTCCGCTTTTTCGATCCGCTGGCCATCGGTAACCGCCAGCGCGCTATGAAATTCTACCGTGCGGCCGGCCAGTGTCCGTAGCTGGCTCTGCGCGCGGCCGAAATCGCCCGGCTTGCCGATGGGCTGGCCGTCTACGGTGGCCACCTGGTCGGAGCCGATCACGATGCAGCCGGGGCAGCGGGCGGCGACGGCCAGCGCCTTTTCGACCGACAGGCGCAGTGCCAGGTCGGACGGGGCTTCGCCCGCGGCCGGGGTTTCATCGATGTCGGGCGAAATCGCCTCGAATGGCAGGCGCAGGCGCGCCAGCAATACGCGCCGGTAGCGCGAGCTCGAGGCCAGTATCAGGCGGGGTGGCAAAATAGGCATGCAGTGTTTGACGGTGATACGTAAGTCACGGTATTATCTAACGTTTTGCGGGATTTTTGCAGTGCATTGGTTGGTGCATTGACCGAGTGGGTGCATTGGCTGAGGTGATAGGCAAAACGCATGAGCAATAACGAACGAGCAGGGGCGGCGCGGCTGCACGGGTCTGGCTTCGGTTCTGCGGATGCCGTGGTCGATGTATATGCGCTTGTCCGTCAGGGTGGTAGCGTTCAGGGTACCGTACCGCTGGTGCGCCTGGCCAGGGCGGTCGAAGGGCTGCCCGAGCAGCCTGCCGGCGAAGCCGGCCTGGTGGCCTGGTCGGTGCGCGGCGAAATCGGCAAGGGCTTGGCCAAGGCCGGTATTGCGGCGGGCCAGCCGCTCTTGCACTTGCACGTGCGGGCCAGCCCGGTGGTCATATGCCAGCGTTGCAACGCCCCGTTTGCTTATGAAGTGGATTCCCGGACAGTATTGCAGTTGGTCAAGTCCCAAGACGAGCTCGACGACGACCTGTCCCTTGATACGCAAGACCCGGAACTTGCGGACTCGCTACCCGAAAAGGTGGTGGGCTCGCATCGCTTCGATCTGTTGGCCCAGGTCGAAGACGAGCTCATCCTGAGCATTCCATACGTGCCCAGGCATCCTGTATGCCCGGGTGCGCAGGCTGAAGAGGGCGACGCCTCCCAGGCGTCCGCCGCCGAGCGTTCTTCACCGTTTGCGGTGTTGGAACAACTGAAGCGTAAAGATTAAGGTCAACATCGGGCCGCATCGCGTACAATGCGGCCCGTTTCTAGGAGTCATCATGGCTGTTCAACAAAACAAGAAGTCCCCGTCCAAGCGTGGCATGCATCGCTCGCATGATTTTCTGGTCAATCCGCCCACCGCGATCGAGCCCACCACCGGCGAAAACCATCTGCGCCACCATATCAGCCCCAACGGCTTTTACCGTGGCCGCAAGATCCTGAAGACCAAGGCCGACGAATAACGTCGCGGCGGAACCCGTCTTTCGCACTCACGGCAGCGCTGACCAGCACCTGTGATACGCATCGCCATCGACTGTATGGGCGGCGATTTCGGCCTGCCCGTCACGATTCCGGCCGCGATCGAGTTCGCCCGGCAATTCCCGGATTCCCGGTTGTTGCTGGTCGGCCTGCCCGACGCGATCGAGGCTGCGCTGGCCGAACACAAGGCCGCGCCTCGCGATCGCCTTGAAATCGTGCCGGCTACCGAGGTCGTCTCCATGGACGATCCGGTCGAGGTCGCCCTGCGCCGCAAGAAAGACTCCTCCATGCGGCTGGCCGTGCAGGCGGTCAAGGAAGGCCGCGCCGACGCGTGCATATCGGCGGGCAATACCGGCGCCTGGATGGCCATCTCGCGCTATGTGCTCAAAACGCTGGACGGCATCGACCGCCCAGCCATCGCCACGTCCATCCCCAACCAGACCGGGCGCGCCACCACCGTGCTCGACCTGGGCGCCAACGTCGACTGCACGGCCGAACATCTGCTGCAGTTCGCCATCATGGGCGCGGCCCTGACCCAGGCGGTCGACCATCGCGACAATCCCTCGGTGGGCTTGCTGAACATCGGCGAAGAAGTCATCAAGGGCAACGAGGTGGTCAAGGAAGCGGCCGAACTGCTGCGCCGCAGCCCACTGAACTTCCAGGGCAACGTCGAAGGCAACGACATCTTCAAGGGCACGGTCGATGTGGTCGTTTGCGACGGCTTTGTCGGCAACGTGGTGCTGAAGTCGGTCGAAGGCCTGGCGAAAATGCTGTCCAGCATGATTCGTGAAGAATTCAAGCGCAACCTGATCACGCTGCTGGCTGGCGCCATTGCCAAGCCGGTGCTCAACCGCCTGCGCAACCGCGTCGACAATCGCCGCTACAACGGCGCGGCGCTGTTGGGCCTGCGTGGCGTGGTCATCAAAAGCCACGGGTCGGCCGACGCCTACGCCTACGGTTTCGCGTTGCAGCGCGCGCGCGAGGCCGTGGTAAGTAAACTGCAGGAACGTACTGCCCAGACCGTGGCGCTGATCACCCAGCGCGTCCAGACGGGCGCCGCCGCTGGCGGCCCCGAGGCGGCCGGGGATACTGTCTGATGGGTACCGCAATGACATATGCCGTGATCGCCGGCTCGGGCAGTTTCCTGCCCGAACGGATCGTGTCCAACGATGAGCTGGCCGCCGAGCTGGCCACTCGCAATATTTCCACGTCCGACGAATGGATCGTCGAACGCACCGGTATCCGGCAGCGCCATCTGGCCGAGCCCGGCGTCACCACCAGCCAATTGGCTACCGAAGCGTCGCACCGCGCGCTGGCCGATGCCGGCGTGCAGTCCGCGGACGTCGACCTGATCATCGTGGCCACGTCCACGCCCGACTACGTCTTTCCCAGCACGGCCTGTCTGGTGCAGGCCAACCTGGGTGCCAAGGGCGGCGCCGCATTCGACGTACAAGCCGTATGCAGCGGTTTTGTCTATGCGCTCAGCACGGCCGACGCTTTCATCCGGGCCGGCCGGGCGCGCTGCGCGCTGGTCATCGGCGCCGAAGTCTTTTCGCGCATCCTCGACTGGAACGATCGCGGCACCTGCGTGCTGTTCGGCGATGGCGCCGGCGCCGTGGTCCTCAAGGCCTCGGATCAGCCCGGCATCCTGGCGGCTCAGTTGCACGCCGATGGTTCACAGACCAAGATCCTGTGCGCCGCGGGCAACGTGGCCTACGGCGAGGTCACGGGCGACCCCTTCCTGCGCATGGATGGCCAGGCCGTCTTCAAGCAGGCGGTTACGGTGCTCGACCGCTCCGCGCGCGATGTCTGTGCCGAGGCGGGTATCGAAGTCGCCGACCTCGACTGGCTGATTCCACACCAGGCCAACGTTCGCATCCTGAACTTCCTGGCGCGCAAGCTGCAGGTGCCCACCGAAAAAGTGGTGATCACGGTCGATTCACATGCGAATACCTCGGCCGCCAGCGTGCCGCTGGCCCTTGACGCCGGTCGTCGCGACGGACGGGTCAAGCCGGGCCAATTAGTGCTGATGCAGGGCGTAGGCGGCGGTTTCACCTGGGGCTCGGTCCTGGCGCGTATGTAACGCCGGCGCTTGCCCGGCGGGCCTGGGCCCGATGTCGGGTATTCTCACCGATTCTGAAATCAGTCGATACATCATCATGAAAATCGCGTTTGTCTTTCCTGGTCAGGGTTCGCAGTCGGTCGGCATGCTCGATGCCTGGGCCGGCAATGCGGCCGTGGCCGATGTCGTGGCTCGCGCGGGCCAGGCGCTGGGCCAGGACCTCGGCGCCCTGATGGCCCAGGGGCCAGCCGAACAGCTTAATCTCACCACCAACACGCAGCCGGCCATGCTGACCGCCGGCATGGCTGTATTTACCGCCTGGCGAGCTGCCGGCGGTGCAATGCCCGCCCTGATGGCCGGGCACAGCCTGGGCGAATACGCCGCACTGACCGCGGCCGGCGCGCTGGCACTCGAAGATGCTGTGCGCCTGGTGCGCGTGCGTGCCGACGCCATGCAGGCGGCGGTGCCGGTGGGCACGGGCGCCATGGCCGCCATATTGGGCCTGGACGACGACGCCGTACGCGCCGCCTGCGCGCAAGCTGCGCAGGGCGAGGTGGTCGAGGCCGTGAATTTCAATGCCCCCGCCCAGGTCGTCATTGCCGGGCACAAGGCCGCCGTCCTGCGTGCCTGCGAAGCCGCCAAGGCGGCCGGCGCCAAGCGCGCGCTGATGTTGCCGGTGTCGGCGCCATTCCATTCCAGCCTGTTGCGGCCTGCCGCCGATGTGCTGATCCGCGCCCTGGGGCAAGCTGCCGTGGCCCCTCCGCAAGTGCCCGTGATCAACAACGTCGACGTGGCGTCTCCCGCCGATCCCGCCGCCATCCGCGACGCCCTGGTGCGCCAGGCGTGGCATCCGGTGCGCTGGGTCGAGACCCTGCGGGCCATGAAGGCCCAGGGCGTCACTCATGTGGTCGAGTGCGGCCCAGGCAAAGTCCTGGCCGGGCTGACCAAGCGCATCGACGGCGAGCTCACCAGCCTTTCGATCACCGACCCGGCTTCGATGCAAGCCGCGCTGGCCGCCCTTGGCCAGCATTGACACGGCGCGCCTCGCTGCGGGGCTGTCCGCTACAACGGAACTGACATGGATAAACAATCGGCAGAACTGCAAGGCAAAGTGGCCCTGGTAACCGGCGCCACGCGCGGTATCGGCAAGGCCATCGCCCACGAACTCGCAGTGCGTGGCGCCGTGGTGGTGGGTACGGCCACCAGCGAAGCCGGCGCACAGGCCATCAGCGAAGCGCTGGCGCCCCTGGGCGGGCGTGGCGTGGTGCTCGATGTCACCGACGTCCAGGCCTGCGATGCGCTGGTCGACGCGCTAAGCAAGGAAACCGGCGGTGCCCCGCACATTCTGGTCAACAACGCCGGCATCACCCGCGACAACCTCGCGATGCGCATGAAAGACGACGACTGGTCGGCTGTCATCGATACCAATCTGGCAGCGGTATTCCGTCTGTCGCGCGCCGTGTTGCGCGGCATGATGAAAGCCCGTTGGGGCCGTATCATCAATGTGACCTCGGTGGTGGGGGCCAGCGGCAACGCAGGCCAGGCCAACTACGCGGCCGCCAAGGCTGGCGTGGCGGGCATGTCGCGCGCCCTGGCGCGCGAGCTGGGCAGCCGCAATATCACGGTCAATTGCGTGGCGCCTGGCTTCATCGATACCGACATGACGCGCGCGCTGGGCGAGAACCAGACCGCCGCGCTGTTGCAACAGATTCCCCTGGGGCGGCTGGGTTCGCCCGTTGACGTCGCTCATGCGGTAGCCTTTTTATCCGGCCCCCAGGCGGGTTACATTACTGGAACCACCCTGCACGTCAACGGCGGGATGTACATGCAATAAGGCCGTCCCAGAGCGGCCGCTATAAGGCATGCCCAGGGGTTCTCAGTCATTTTTGTCACGGCCAGGCGTTTGCATTCCTCCGCGCTTGGCTATAATTCGCGGGATTTTTCCCATTTGGAGATCTGCATGGAAAGCATCGAACAGCGCGTCAAGAAGATCGTCGCTGAACAACTTGGCGTCAACGAAGCCGAGATCAAGAACGAATCTTCCTTCCTTGACGACCTCGGTGCCGATTCGCTCGACATGGTTGAATTGGTCATGGCGCTCGAAGACGAATTCGAGACCGAGATTCCCGACGAAGAGGCCGAAAAGATCACCACCGTGCAGCAAGCGATTGATTACATCAATTCGCACGGTAAGCAGTAAGCTCAGCCTGCATTTTTCCGGACGCCATGCCGCCCAGCGGACGCGGCCGGGAACCGGGGCGGTTTCAGGAGTGCCGTGCGGTCCGTGCGCGGAAGCATCATCATGATGTTTCCGCGGCCGGACGGTCCGCACGCGTGGCGCATCCGAAAACCGCCTTTCTTTTGTCTGTTTTAGGAGTCATCCGTGAAGCGACGAGTCGTCATCACCGGCCTGGGTATCGTATCGCCCGTGGGCAACGACCTCTCCAGCGCCTGGGACAATATCGTCAACGGACGTTCCGGCATCGGCCGCATCACCCGTTTCGACCCCACGGCCATCACCACGCACATCGCGGGCGAGGTCAAAGACTTCGACGTTACCCAATACGTACCTGGCAAAGAAGCCCGCCAGATGGATACCTTCATCCATTACGGCATGGCTGCCGGCATCCAGGCCTGGCAGGATAGCGGGCTTGAAGTCACCGAGGCCAATGCCGAACGCATCGGCGTCATTGTCGGTTCGGGCATCGGCGGGCTGCCGCGCATCGAAGATACCCAGACCGAACTGCTGGCCAAGGGGCCGCGGCGCATCTCGCCTTTCTTTGTGCCGGGTGCCCTGATCAACCTGATCTCGGGCCAGTTGTCCATCCGCTTCGGCATGAAGGGCCCCAGCTATGCTGTGGTTTCGGCCTGCACGACCGGGCTGCATTGCATCGGCGATGCCGCCCGCCTGATCGAATACGGCGATGCCGACATCATGCTGGCCGGTGGTGCGGAATCCACCGTGTCGCCGTTGGGCATAGGCGGTTTCGCCGCCATGCGGGCACTGTCCACGCGCAACGACGATCCCACCACCGCGTCGCGTCCCTGGGACCGCGACCGTGATGGTTTCGTGCTGGGCGAGGGCGCCGGCGTACTGGTGCTTGAAGAATACGAACACGCCAAAAAGCGCGGCGCGCGCATTTATGGCGAATTCGTGGGCTACGGCATGAGCTCCGACGCGCATCACATCACCGCACCCGACAAAGACGGCCCGCGCCGTGGGGTATTGAACGCCTTGCGCAACGGCGGCATCAACCCCGACGAAGTCGATTACGTCAACGCTCATGGCACCTCCACGCCGCTGGGCGACAAGAACGAGTCCGACGCGTTGAAACTGGCGTTTGGCGATCATGCCAAGAAGCTGGTGGTCAATTCCACCAAGTCCATGACCGGCCACCTGCTGGGTGCCGCCGGTGGCATCGAGGCAGTGTTCACTACCTTGGCGGTCTACAACCAGAAGTCGCCGCCCACGATCAACATCTTCAACCAGGATCCCGAATGCGACCTGGATTACTGCGCCAACGAGGCGCGGGACATGAAGATCGATGTGGCGATTTCCAATTCCTTCGGTTTCGGCGGCACCAACGGCTCCATGGCCGTTCGCCGGATCTGATTTGGACCACCGCCGGGATCTCGGCTGCCGGACGCTCTGCGTGCCGGTGCGCCGCCCGAGGCACCTGCCACTGCTGGGCCGTACGGCCGCTGCGGGTGCAGTAGCCTGCGTGGCCACCGCAGCCTGGTGGCAGGCTGGGCTGCCAGGCCTGGCCGGGGTGGCGGGTGCCGGGGTGGCCGGTGCCGCGGCGGTCGGTGTGGCCGCACGCCGCACCCCAGGCTATCGGCTGTGGCCGTCCGCGGGCCGCGTACGGGCAATCCGGGCAGTGGCGGGTAGCCGCCGCTGGTATGTCCGGCTGGGGCGATGCTGGCAAGAGGCCCAGCTGAGCGAGGTCCGGCGCGGCGCCTGCTGGCTGGATTTGCGCCTGCAACTCGATCCGGCCGCGGGCCGGGCCGTTACAAATCATCGGGTCGCCGTCTGGCGGCCCTGCGTGTCCGTGGCCAAGTGGCGCCGCCTCTGCCTGCTGGCAGCAGCGGCCCAGCGCCTCGACGCGTCCGTCCCGAGGGCTGCATGAGCGAGCGCGATATCGATGCCGAACTGGTCGCCCGCGTGCAGCGAGGCGACAAAAAGGCCTTCGACCTGCTGGTGCTCAAGTACCAGCGCAAGATCCTGCGCCTGCTGGGGCGCATGATCCGCGACCCCGCCGAAATCGAAGACGTCGCCCAGGAAGCCTTCATCAAGGCCTACCGGGCGCTGCCCCAGTTTCGCGGCGAAAGTGCTTTTTACACCTGGCTGTACCGCATTGCGGTCAATACGGCCCGGAACTGGCTGGCTTCGGCCGGGCGCCGTCCCAGCGCGCCCAATGCAATTGAAACCGAAGATGGTGAAACTTTTAACGAAACGGACAACCTAACCGATATCAGCACGCCGGAAGCTATGTACGCCAGCCGCGAGATCGCCGAAGCAGTCAACGCGGTCATCGAGGAATTGCCCGAAGAGCTCCGGACCGCTATCGTGCTGCGTGAAATCGAAGGTATGAGTTACGAAGACATCGCCCAAAGCATGGATTGCCCGATTGGTACCGTGCGTTCGCGTATTTTCCGCGCACGCGAAGCTATTGCCACTCGGTTGCGTCCCTTGCTGGACACCGATGCCGAGCGTCGTTGGTAAGGAGCGGCAGTCATGCAATCAACAGCAAAATCCGTGGTAGATACCGAGATTTCCCTAGAGGAATCGATATCTGCCTGGATGGACGGCGAAGCGTCCGAAGATATGTTCCCTGATCTCGCCACTGTGCAAGGCCGCCGAACCTGGGATACGTACCATCTTATCGGTGATGCCTTGCGCAACACCGATCTGGCGGTCAGTCCCAGTGCGGGCTTCCACGCGCGGCTATCGCGGGCCCTGGATGCCGAGCTGCCCATCGTGGCGCCGCAGCGGCGCCGTTCCCCCTTGCGCATGGGCTTGTCCGGCCTGGCCGTGGCCGCGGCCGTGGCCACGGTGGCCTGGATAGCCCAGCCCTATGTCATGGGCGGCGCCAGCCGGCCCGCCGAAACCCGCGTGGTGGCCGATGCCTCGACCACCGAAACGCCGGGCCTGCGCGACTACCTCGAAGCGCACCGCCAGATGGCCGGCCCCAGTGCGGTACGCCAAGTCTCGTTCGATGCCGGAGCCGGACGTTGATCGCACAGTTGCAACAGTTCTGTTGGCCGGTACTGGGCCGTGGCGGCTGGGTTCGCCGGCCCGCCCAGGGTGCCGGATGGGCCCTGACCGCCGCCTTCCTGGTGGCTTTCACCGCCGTCCATGAGGCCGCTCAGGCTGCCCGGGCCGCCGAGCCCGCCCCGGGCGAAAGCTCGATCCAGCTGCTCTACGATATCCAGCAGGCCGCCCGCAAGCAAGATTACGCCGGCGTGTTCCTGTACCAGCAAGGCGAGGTCATCCAGTCGTCGCGCCTGGTGCACGTCATCGACGGCACCGGCGAGCGCGAACGCCTGGAAATCCTGGACGGGCAACCGCGCGAATACCTGCGCCACAACGACGAAATCCAGTGCCTGATTCCCGAGCGCAAGACCGTGTTGATGGAACCGCGCCGCGGCGACCGCTTCCCGGGCCTGCTGCTGGGCAACCCCACCGACCTGGCGCAGCATTACGATATCCGGGCCCAGGACAAGCTGCACCGCGTGGCCGATCGCCAGTGCCGGGTCATCACCATCGAGCCGCGCGACAGCCTGCGCTATGGCTATCGCCTGTGCGCCGATGTCGACACCAACCTGCTGCTCAAGGCCCAGACGGTCGACCCCGAACAAGGTGTGGTCGAACAAGTCTCGTTCACTTCCATCCGCCTGGGCGGTAAGGTCGACCCTGCCGAGCTGTCTTCCCGCTGGAGCACGCGCGACTGGAAAGTACTGCAGCCGCGCATCGAGCCGGCCGACTTGGCCGCCCAGGGCTGGCGCATTCCTGCCCCCAAGGGCTTCGTGGCTGTCATGCAGGTCACGCGCTCGATGGGGCATAGCAATGTGAACCAACTGGTGCTGTCCGACGGGCTGGCGGCCATTTCGGTATTCATCGAACCATACGATACCCAGCGGGGTCATCCCATGTCGGCCGGAGCGGCACGGCGCGGCGCCATCAACATCTATGGCACGCGAATTGCAGACTTCTGGCTGACCGCGCTGGGTGAAGTGCCGGCATCCACACTCGAACAACTTGCTACATCCACCGAGTACGTGCCGGTGTCGTCTCAATAACAACAAAACCTGCAAAAGGTTTGGGGAATTTTCGGAGTTCTCTCATGCAAACGCTTTCAGTGTCGAATCCTTTTTTCCGGCGCTTCTTCCTGGCCCTGCTGGCCAGCATCATGCTGGCGGGGACATACGGACCCGCCGCACAAGCCCAGACATCGGCCGCGCCCACGGTGGCGTTACCTGATTTCAGCGGCATCATCGCCAAGGTCGATCCGGCCGTGGTCAATATCCGCACCACCGCCAACGTGCCAGTGCGCTCGCCGGGTGGCGGCAACGACCCCTACGAGCTGTTCCGCTGGTTCTTCGGCCCCGACTTCCAGCCGCCCGGCATGCCGCCCCAGCAGCAGCCGACGCCGCGCCAGGCCCCTGAAGAACGCAAGGTGCCGCGTGGCGTGGGTTCCGGTTTCTTCATTTCGGCCGACGGCTATATCCTTACCAACAACCACGTCGTCACCGAAGCGGCCGACATCTACGTCACCCTGACCGACGGCCGCGAGTTCAAGGCCAAGGTCATCGGTACCGACGAGCGTACCGATGTGGCCCTGATCAAGATCGAAGCCAAAGACATGACGCCCCTGTCGATCGGCGATCCCAAGCAGCTGAAGAAAGGGCAGTGGGTGCTGGCCATCGGTTCGCCGTTCGGCCTGGATTCCACGGCTACCGCCGGCATCGTCAGCGCCATAGGCCGCGACACGGGCGAATACCTGCCTTTCATCCAGACCGACGTGGCCGTCAATCCGGGCAACTCGGGCGGACCCTTGCTCAACCTGAACGGCGAAGTGGTCGGCATCAATTCGCAGATCGTTTCCCGCAGCGGCGGTTTCATGGGCATTTCGCTGGCCATCCCCATCGATGAAGCCATGCGTGTAGCCGACCAGCTGCGTTCCAGCGGCAAGGTGACCCGCGGCCGTATCGGCGTGCAGATCAGCGAAGTCGGCAAAGACGTGGCCGAGGCCATCGGCTTGCCCAAGGCCGAAGGTGCGCTGGTCAGCAACGTCGAGTCCGACGGGCCGGCCGAAGACGCCGGGGTCAAGCCGGGCGATGTGATCACCTCGTTCCATGGTGAGTCCATCAAGCGCTGGTCCGATCTGCCCCGCATCGTCGGAGAAACCAAGCCGGGGACCCGCACCGAGATGGAGGTGTGGCGCCGCGGCAAGACGGTGACCCTTTCGGTCAAGGTGGGCGAGCTCAGCAATGCGTCGGCGGCAGCCGCTGACAAAACGCCGGCCGAGCCCGAGCATGCCGGCAATGCGCTGGGCCTGCGCATGGTCGACGTACCGGCCGATGTGCAGCGCAAGCTGGGCATCAAGGGCGGGGCGCAAGTCCGCACTGCCGAAGGCGTGGCCGCAGCAGCCGGTTTGCAGCCGGGCGACATTGTCCTGGCGGTCAACAACACCGACATCACCAGCGCCGAGCAGTTCAACAAGCTGGCGGACAAGCTTCCCAAGGGGAAAGCGGCCGGCCTGTTGGTGCGCCGCGGCGAGCAGACCCAGTGGGTGGCCGTGGAGCCGTCCAAATAAGCTGCAAGACCAGCTAAAATGGCTGGTTGCCGCAAACAGGGGGCGCCATGCGCCCCTTGTTTTTTGGTTTGTCGCCGGGGCGTCGCTCGCGCCTGTGCCCGCGCGTGTTTTGTCCCTAATAAATCCACCTTATGCAGCATATCCGCAATTTCTCCATCATCGCCCACATCGATCACGGCAAATCGACCTTGGCCGACCGCCTGATCCAACGTTGCGGCGGGCTGGCGGCGCGCGAAATGTCCGCCCAGGTGCTCGACTCCATGGACATCGAACGCGAGCGGGGCATCACCATCAAGGCCCAGACCGCCGCGTTGCAATACCTGGCCCAAGACGGCAAAACCTACAACCTGAACCTTATCGACACCCCGGGGCACGTCGACTTCTCGTACGAAGTCAGCCGTTCCCTGTCCGCCTGCGAGGGGGCCTTGCTGGTGGTCGATGCCTCGCAGGGCGTCGAGGCCCAGACGGTGGCCAACTGCTATACCGCCATCGAACTGGGCGTCGAAGTCCTGCCGGTGCTCAACAAGATGGACCTGCCGCAGGCCGACCCCGATGGCGCGCGCCAAGAGGTCGAAGACGTCATCGGCATCGATGCCTCGCAGGCGGTGCTGGCCAGCGCCAAGACGGGCCTGGGCATCGACGAGATCCTGGAAGCCGTCGTGGCGCGCGTGCCGCCGCCCAAGGGCGACCCGGGCCAGCCGCTGCAGGCCCTGATCATCGATTCCTGGTTCGACAATTACGTGGGCGTAGTGATGCTGGTGCGCATCATCAATGGCGTGCTGCGGCCCAAAGACAAGATCCTGTTGATGGCAGCGCAGGCAACCCACCTGTGCGAACAGGTCGGCGTATTCACCCCCAAGTCGCAGCCGCGCACCGAGTTGTCGGCGGGCGAGGTCGGTTTCATTATTGCCGGCATCAAGGAACTGGCGCACGCCAAGGTGGGCGATACCGTCACCCTGGCTGGCAAGCCGGCTCCCACGCCGCTGCCAGGCTTCAAGGAAGTGAAACCACAGGTGTTCGCCGGCCTGTATCCGGTGGAAAGCTCCGAGTACGACCAACTGCGCGACTCGCTCGAAAAGCTCAAGCTCAACGATGCCGCGCTGATGTTCGAGCCCGAAGTCTCGCAGGCCCTGGGCTTTGGCTTTCGCTGCGGCTTCCTGGGGTTGTTGCACATGGAAATCGTGCAAGAGCGCCTGGAGCGCGAGTTCGACATGGACATCATCACGACCGCGCCGTCGGTGGTGTATGAAGTCGAGCAGCGTGACGGCAGTATCGAAATCATCGACAGCCCGGCCCGCATGCCCGAAGTGGGCAAAATCACCGACATCCGCGAGCCCGTGGTCAAGGTCACGCTGTTCATGCCCCAGGAATACGTGGGTCCGGTCATGACGCTGTGCAACAACAAGCGCGGCATCCAGATCAACATGAGCTACCACGGCCGCCAGGTACACCTGACCTACGAGATCCCGCTGGCCGAGATCGTGCTCGACTTCTTCGACAAACTGAAGTCGGTGTCACGCGGCTATGCCTCGATGGACTACGAATTCCTGGAATACCGGTCGGCCGATGTGGTGAAGGTCGATCTGCTCATCAACAGCGACCGGGTCGATGCGTTGGCCATGATCGTGCACCGGGCCAATGCCCGGTACCGTGCGCGCGACGTGGTCACGCGCATGCGTGCCCTGATCCCGCGCCAGATGTTCGATGTGGCCATCCAGGCCGCCATTGGCGCCGAAGTCATCGCGCGCGAGAACGTCAAGGCGCTGCGCAAGAACGTGCTGGCCAAGTGCTACGGTGGCGACATCTCTCGCAAGAAGAAGCTGCTTGAAAAGCAGAAGGCCGGCAAGAAACGCATGAAGCAGGTGGGCAGCGTCGAGATTCCCCAAGAAGCTTTCCTGGCCATTCTGCAGGTCGAAGACAAGTAGTGACAATAAGGCGGCATACATGAGCTGGAACTTTGCACTGATACTTTTTGTGCTGCTGGTAATTACCGGCATTATCTGGACGCTGGATGTCGCGCTATTGCGGCGGCGGCGTGCGCAGCGTGCAAGGGCCGCAGCCGATGGCGTCGACACTTCCTATGCGGCCGACCCCCAAGAGGCCGTACGCCTGCGCCAGGAGGCGGCCACGGCCGCCTCGCGCGTGCCTTGGTGGGTGGAATACGCGGTCAGCTTCTTCCCGGTGATCCTGTTCGTGTTCGTGCTGCGGTCGTTCGTGGTCGAGCCATTCCGTATTCCGTCGGGCTCGATGCTGCCCACGCTGCAGTCGGGCGACCTGATCCTGGTGAACAAATTCACCTACGGCATCCGCTTGCCCATCGTCGACAAGAAAATCATCGATATCGGCTCACCCCAGCGGGGTGACGTGGTGGTGTTTCGCTATCCGGTCGACCCGGACGTCGACTACATCAAGCGCATTGTCGGGTTGCCCGGCGACGAGGTCGCGTATATCGACAAAAAGCTCTATGTGAATGGCCAGTTGGTGCCCCACGAGCGCGACGGCGAGTTTTTCGAGCCCGATCGGGTCTCGTATATTGGGCAATATAAAGAGAAATTGGGCGACGTTAGCCACCAGATACTGCTCGATGAGGAAAAAACCCAGGCCTTTGGGCCTATCTGGAAGTTTCCGGATCTGAAAAACTGCGAGTACGCCCGTAATGGAGTACGCTGCAAAGTACCCGAAGGCAATTATTTCGCCATGGGCGACAACCGCGACAATAGCGCCGACAGTCGCTATTGGGGGTTCGTCCCGGACGCTAATATCGTCGGAAAGGCATTCTTCATCTGGATGAACTTCAGCGACCTCAGCCGCATCGGCAGCTTTAACTGACATGTCCCTCGCCACGCTGGAAACCCGCCTGGACCACCACTTCGGCAATGCCGCTCTGCTCGAGCAGGCGTTGACGCACCGAAGCCACAGCGCTCGCCACAACGAGCGCCTGGAGTTCCTGGGCGATTCCGTGCTGAATTTCGTCGTGGCGGCCATGCTGTTCGAGCGTTTTCCCAAGCTTGACGAAGGCGACCTGTCGCGCTTGCGGGCCAATCTGGTCAAGCAGGCGTCGCTGGCCGACATCGGTCAGCGGCTCGAACTGTCGATGTACCTGCGGCTGGGCGAGGGCGAGCTTAAAAGCGGCGGCTTTCGGCGTCCGTCCATTCTGGCCGACGCCGTCGAGGCCATTTTCGGGGCTGCATTCCTGGATGGCGGCTTCGATACGGCCCGCAAGGTGATCGTGCGGCAGTACCAGCCGGTATTGGCCAGCGTCGATCCCAAGACACTGGGCAAGGACGCCAAGACGCTGCTGCAGGAATTCCTGCAGGGGCGCAAGCTGGCCTTGCCCCTGTATACGGTAGTGGCCACGCATGGCGCGGCCCACAGCCAGCAGTTCGAGGTTGAATGCGCCATTCCGGCGCTGGAAATCAAGGTGGTTGCCCCTGGCGCCAGCCGGCGTGCCGCCGAACAGTCGGCCGCCAAGCTGGCGCTCGAGGCCGCGCAGGCAGCCAGTCCGGCGCGTGCCGCACGCAAGTCGGGCAAGGCCCGCAAAACCGCGCAATTGTCGCTGCCCGTGGCAGTGGCCCAAGAGGTCAAATGAGCGATACCCCTTTCCGAACCGGCTTCATCGCCGTGGTCGGCCGCCCCAATGTGGGCAAGTCCACCCTGACCAACGCCCTGATCGGCTCGAAGATATCGATTGTTTCGCGCAAGGCGCAAACAACGCGGCATCGCATCCATGGCGTGCTGACCCGCGAGCATGAGCAGTTCGTGTTCGTCGATACCCCCGGATTCCAGACGCGCCATGGCGGGGCCATGAACCGCATGATGAATCGCGTGGTCACCCAGGCGCTGGCCGAAGTGGATGTGGTGGTGCATGTGGTCGAGGCCGGCAAATGGACCGACGGCGATGCCAAGCTGCTGCCCCTGCTGCCCGAGGCCAGGCGCACCATCCTGGTGGTCAGCAAGATCGACGCCGTGAAACGGCGCGACGAGCTGTACGCCTTCGTGTCCAAGATCGTTGCGCAGCATCCCTATGATGCGGTGGTGCCGGTCAGCGCCCTGAAGGCACAGCAGCTCGACCAGTTGCTCGATGAAATCGCCACGCGGCTGCCCGAGGGTGAGCCGCTGTTCGAAGAAGACACCCTGACCGACCGGCCGGTGCGTTTCATCGCCGCCGAACTGCTGCGCGAGAAAATCTTCCGCCTGGTCGGCGATGAACTACCTTACGGCTGTACGGTCGTTATCGAGCAATGGGAAGAAAACGACAAGGCGGTGCGCGTGGCCGCCTGCGTGGTAGTCGAGCGCGACAGCCATCGCCCCATTTTGCTGGGTGCCGGGGGTGAGCACATGAAACGCATCGCGACCGAGGCGCGGCAGGACATTGCGAAATTGCTCGACAAGCCTGTGCACCTCGAGGTGTATATCAAGGTGCGCAAAGGCTGGTCCGATCGCGAAAGCGCGCTGCGCGACCTGGGTTATGAGTAGACGGGCGCACCGCGTCCAGGATTGCCCTGCCTATATGCTCCACGCGACCGCGTGGCGCGAGACCTCGCTGATCGTCCAGAGCTTTTCCCGTGAACACGGCTGTGTGGCCCTGGTGGCCAAGGGGGCCAAGCGGCCGTATTCCGTTCTGCGGCCGGTGTTGTCGGCATTCCAGCCCTTGTCGCTGTCCTGGAGCGGCGCCGGCGAAGTCAAGACGCTGACGCGCGCCGAGGTGGCGGGCCTGCGCCCGCTGGCCGGCACGGCCCTGATGTCGGCGTGGTACATGAACGAATTGCTGCTGCGCTTGTTGCCGCGCGAAGACGCGCACCCGATGTTGTTCGACGCTTACGACACCGCCTTGCACCAGTTGGCCAGCGGCACGCGGGCGGCCGGGGCGTTGCGGCGCTTCGAATGGACCTTGCTGCGCGAGACCGGCTACGGCATCGATGAAGATGCCCCCGATTTCGACGACCCGGCCATCGAGCCCGCCCTGCGGCGCGACCTGCGCGAACGGCTGGCCGTCAATCTGGCGGGGCGCCCGCTGGCCACCCGGCGGGTACTGCTCGACCTGCAGCGGCTCTAGGGCCGGGGCACGCCGCGGGGGCGGCGTGCAGGGGCCAGCCGCGGCGTCAGGGAGCTTTGGACAACGCCGGCATCCATTGCAGGTGGCCGTCCCGGATCTTGTAGACATCCAGCGTGCTGTAGTTGCCCGACCCCGCCGTGACCAGCGTCACTGCCAATTCGGGCTGGCCATCGCCATCCACATCCTTGAGTTCCGCCTGGCGCAGTTCGCCGTCGCGCGGGCGGATCAGGCCGTCGGCGTAGTCGCCGCTAGACAGGTCACGGTACAGGCGCACGCTGTACGTGCCGATGGA
>DASPIV010000326.1:0-3301 GCA_035628955.1 Bordetella sp. | reverse complement strand
CAGGATGTTGCCGTGCGTGCCGAAGGGGTCCAGGTCGAGCGCCAGGCGTGAATATTGCCGTACGGTATTGCCCAGGAAGCCCCAGGCGGCGTAGTAGGCGAAGAAGGGCAGCAGGGCGATGGTGACCGCCGACAGCAGGCGCCGCGAGCCGGCCTCTTCGGGGCCGCCGGCCCCGCCGCGTGCGGCGGCCTGCGCGGCGCGCAGGGCCGGCAGCCCGGGCAGCAGCACCTGGAACAGGGTCACGGTGATCACGAGCTGGGTCAGAGCCACCAGCGTCAACACGGCCAGCCCGGCCAAGTGGTTGGCAAAGCCGGTGTGCACCGCCAGCAACAGCAGCAACTCGTGCGCCAGCACGCCAGTCAGTACCAGCGCCATCAATTGCGGCCAGAAGCGCAGCCACAGGCGAAATGTCAGTCCAAACGGCGCGGCGATCCCTTGCATTCCGGTCTACCTCATCGATGAAAGCGCGAATCCAGGCGGTGTTCAGCGGTGCGCCAGAATGTTCACCAGCTTGCCGAACGGGTCCCGCACATAGAAGCGGCGCACGCCCCAGGATTCGTCGGCGGGGCCGTACTCGATCGCGAAGCCGCCGGCACGCAGGCGCCGCAGCGCTTCGTCCAGGTCGTCGACTTCAATAGACAAGTCCGGGGTGGGTGTGTCCGAGCCGCCCTGCGTGGCGATGCTGACCTGCACGGTCATGCTGCACGGTGCGCCGTAAGTGGCAAGCCAGCCGTGGTCCATCAGGATGTCCAGCCCCAGCGCATCGCCGTAGAAACGTTGTGCCGCGGCGATATTGGTGGCGTGGATATTGGCGACGATGCGTTTGACTTGCATAGGGTGGCTCCTGGGGCGGCCGCACGCCGCGGCACGCAATGCCGCGGTCGTGGCCGGGCCGGCTGTGTGCGTACGATACCGCAGGCAGGCCGGCCGGAGCGCGTGCCGATTGCTCAGAAGTAGACCTGTGCGTTCAGGCTGACCGTGCGCGCGGGCGCCGGCAAAATGCCATTCTCGCCCACGAAATACCAGTAGCGGCGGTCGGTCAGGTTGTCGATGGCGGCGCGCAGCACGACCCCCTTGCCGGCCACCCGGGTGCGGTACACCGCGCCCAGGTCCACCGTGTAGTAGCTGGGCAGGTCCAGGCGGTTGGTCGCATCCAGCTTGGCCGAGCCCACGTACTTCATGCCGGCCGCCAGGCTGAGCCCCGGCGCGGCGGGCACGTCGTAGACCACCTGGCCGGCCGCCACGAAGCGCGAGGCGCCGGGCAGGCGGTTGCCTACATTGGCCGGGTTGCCGCTTTTGTATTCCGGGTCCAGCCACGTGGCATTGCCCTGTACCGACCAGTCGCGCGCCAGGCGCGCATTGGCGGCCAGTTCCAGGCCCTGCAGGCGGCCTTCGCCATCCTGCACGTATTCGTTGGCGCTGTTGACATAGCCTGTGCCGCGCTCAATGCGGAACAGCGCCGCCGAGGCGCCCCAGTAAGCCTGCTCGGTCTTGACGCCGATCTCGTACTGCTTGCTTTTCAGTGGCGCCAGCATTTCCCCCGCGTTGGCGTATTGGCTGCCGACCGTGCTGCCTTGTTCCAGGGCCTCGACGTAGCTGGCGTACAGCGTGGTGCCCGCGCCGGGCTTGTACATCAGCGCCACGGTGGGGGTGATGGGGTGCTTCTTGTAGGTGTCGCCACTTGCCTGGCCGGACGGCAGGAAACTGCGCTGGCGGTACGAGATATAGCGCGCGCCCGCCAGCACCGACCAATGCTCGCCCAGCGTAATGGTGTCGCTGGCGAACAGGGCGTCCTGATCGTACTCGCCGCCCCGGTACATCTGCGGCGTCAGCGAGCCTGTGTACGGTGCCGGGCGCGTCCCGTTGTACAGATTGCCGGTGCCGATCGGCCCGTAGAAGCTGTTGCTGTTGAAGTCGTTGGCCTGGGTTTGCGTGGCGGCCCCCAGCACCACTTCATGCTTCAGGAAGCCGGTGGCGAACTCGCCCTGCACCATGGCCTGCAGCTGATTGAAGCGGTATTGGTTCTTCTGGTCGTACATGTTGTCGATGTAATCCCCGGCATCGTTGAGCAGCATCAGCGTTTCTTCTTTGTAGGTACGCGTGGCCTGGCTGAAGCTGTAGTCCAGCGAGGCGGTCCATTCGGGGGCGAAGTTCCATTGCAGGCCGGTCTTGGCCAGCTTGCTGACGGCGCGATAACCGCTGCCGTCGGTGGACAGCCGGGTGCGCCCATTGATGGTGTCGGGTACGCCGCTGCCCTTGAACAACGGGCCCAGGCCGATGGCTTGCACGGTGCCGCGCGTGTCGCGGTCCTGGTACAGGCCTTCGAACGTCCACAGCAGATCGGGGGTCAGGCGCAGGTCCAGCGCCAGCGAAAAAGAATTGCGGTCGATATTGCCGCGGTTGTAGGTGCCGCCCTGTTCGTGCGTGTAATTGGCGCGGTAGCCCAGCCGCTGGTCGGGGCCGACGCGCCCGCCCAGGTCGACGTGCTGCGTGAAGACGCTGTCGGTCCGGTAGCCCACGCTGGCGGTGGCCAGGAACTCGTCGGTGGGTTTCTTGGTGATGTAGTTGACGATGCCCCCGGGCGACCCGAAGCCATACATGAAGCCGGTGGCGCCTTTCAGCAGGTCGATCCGCTCGAAATGTTCCAGCGGCAGTTCCACGCCGTAGTTCACGATGGAAAGGCCATCGATCTTGTAGCTGTTGAAGGCGTCCAATTGCAGCCCGCGCACGATCAGGGTGGATGGCCGGCTGTTGTAGCTGTTGCCCGCCGCGATCACGCTGGCTTCGAGCGCGAACACCTGCCCCAGCGATGTCACCTGGCGGTCGGCCAATTGTTCGGCCGTGACGGACGTGACCGAGAACGGCGTATTCAATGCGCTGCGGGTGCCCAGTGCGCCGCTGGCGACGGGCGCGGTAGCCGTGCCGGATTCGGCGTTGCCCTGCACCACCACAGGAGCCAGGATGGCGGGCGCGGGCTCATCGGCGGCCTGGGCAATGCTGGCCAGGGTGCTTGCGCAAAGGGTGAAAGAGGTCAGCAACAAAGGGTTAGGGCGCATGGGAACCGGGGAGCTGTATGGGATTTCGCGATATTATCTGATAATGATTGTTATTACTATTCTTATATACATAGGGATGCAGCGGGGGCGCCAGGCCGTACATCCTGCGTCCGGCTCCTGCAATCGAGAGAACGAGTCAAGATGTCGCGAATATTTCAAATATTGACTACATCTTGCAGGCGCTGTACGTTACCCAAACGCTGCATGCAGGCTGATCGTCGTCAAGGAACGCTTCGATGGCATAT
>DASPIV010000325.1:0-2933 GCA_035628955.1 Bordetella sp. | reverse complement strand
AGCGGCGGCGACGCCAGGAAGTTGGCCTTGATGTTCGGATGGATGCGCGCTTCGAAGTTGCGGTTGCCCGACAGCACGGCGGCGCAGACCAGGTCATTGCCCAGAATGGCTTCGTTCAAGTCGGGGGTCAGGTCGCCGGCGTTGCCGATGCAGGTGGTGCAACCGTAGGCCGCCACGTCGAATCCCAGCTTTTCCAGGTAGGGTAGCAGACCGGTCTTGGTCAGGTATTCGGTAACTACGCGCGACCCGGGGGCCAGCGAGGTCTTGATGTGCTTGGGCACCGTCAGGCCGGCTTCAACCGCTTTCTTTGCCAGCAGGCCGGCCGCCAGCAGCACGCTGGGGTTGGACGTGTTGGTGCACGAAGTGATGGCGGCAATCAGGATGTCGCCATTCTTGATCTTGGTGCCCGCGCTGGTGGTGAAGGTCTGCTGCAGCTTGTCGGCAGGCTGATTGAAGCCGTTTTCCGCCGTCGGCTTGGAATACAGGTCGATAAAGGTGTTCTTGACGTTGCCGATCTCGATGCGGTCTTGCGGGCGCTTGGGGCCGGCCAGCGAAGGCGCCACCGTGGACAGGTCCAGCGTCAGCAGCTTGGTGTAATCGACGTCTTTGGCCTTGGGCACGCCGAACATTTTCTGGGCCTTGAAGTAGGCTTCGAATGCGGCGATTTCTTCGGCGGTGCGGCCGGTGCCCTTGAAGTAATCGATAGTGCGTCCATCGACCGGAAAGAAGCCCATGGTGGCGCCATATTCGGGCGCCATGTTGCCGATGGTGGCGCGTTCTGCCACCGATAGGCTGGCGGTGCCTTCGCCACAGAATTCAACGAACTTGCCCACTACTTTTTCACGGCGCAGCATTTCGGTAATGGTCAGCACCAGGTCGGTGGCGGTGACGCCGCCGCGCAGCTTGCCCTTCAGTTCGACACCCACCACGTCCGGGGTCAGGAAGTACACGGGCTGGCCCAGCATGCCGGCTTCTGCCTCGATGCCGCCCACGCCCCAGCCGACCACGCCAATGCCGTTGATCATGGTGGTGTGGCTATCGGTGCCCACCAGCGAATCGGGGTAATAGAGATTGTCTTTCTGGTGCACGCCGCGCGCCAGGTATTCCAGGTTGACCTGGTGCACGATGCCGAAGCCCGGCGGCACCACGCCGAAAGTGTCGAAGGCCTGCATGCCCCATTTCATGAACTGGTAGCGCTCTTGGTTGCGCTTGAATTCCAGCTTCATGTTCAGGTCCAGCGCGTTCTTGGTGCCGAAGTAGTCGATCATGACCGAGTGGTCGACCACCAGGTCCACCGGCACCAGGGGTTCGATGCGCTTGGGGTCTTTGCCCATTTTTTCGGCGACCGAACGCATGGCGGCGATGTCTGCCAGCAGGGGCACGCCGGTGAAGTCTTGCAGCACGACGCGCGCCACGACAAACGGGATTTCATCTTCGCGCTTGGCGTTGGCCTGCCAGCCGGCCAACTGCTTGATGTGCTCTTCGGTGACCTTCTGGCCATCGCAATTACGCAGCACCGATTCGAGCACGATGCGAATCGATACCGGCAGACGCTGCACGTCCACCCCCAGGGCCTTGCCCAGGGCAGGCAGGGAATAAAACTGACAGGATTTATTGCCGATCTTGAACTTCTGGAGGGTGTTGAACGTGTTGTGCGGCATGATGGAGACTCCGTGGGTTTGGGTCCGCGTAAAGCTGCCATTTTCTGGCGTTTTGGCGCGCTTGTCATTGTATGTGAGACAAAGGTGCCTGGCGCGGGATATCTTATGTCTTATGTCTTATATAAGACTTCGGGTTGCCGTCCAAAGTTCCCCGGCCGCGCCCTGGCTCAGGGCAGCGCGTCGAGCCTGTCGTCCAGGGCCGGCGCGCCAGGCAGCGCCAGGCCGAACTCCTGCTGCAGTACGGCGCGAATTTCGGCAGTGCTGTCCAGCCGGCGGCTGATGCTGGAACCGTCCAGGCGGTACACGGTGTAGTCGCGGTTCCGCAAAGCCAGCCGGCCCTGCGGGGTGGCACGGGCCGCGACAAGCTCCGCCACGAAGTGCGACGCGGGATGCGTCGACAGGTAATAGTTGCTGACCTCATAGTCCACCTGGTAGGCCCGCTGCAGGTCGAAGCGGTACAGCGTGCGCCAATCGCCCCGGACACCGCTTTGCAGGCGCCAGGTGCCGGCATCCTGCAGTAACCGGCAGGGGCCATGGGGCGTGTCCTGCACTCCATCGGGCTGCAGGCGCAGTACGCCGGTGGGCGTCTGCCCGCCGAAGCCGACGTCGACCACGCAGGGCCCCTCGTCCAGATGCACGGCCAGCAGCATGTGCGAGCGTGGCGTTATGGCATCGTCGGGCCGGTTCCACAAGACGCGCGCCGACAAGTCGTCGACCTGGAAACCCAGGGTGCGCAGCACGGCGCCGAACAGCAGATTGTGTTCATAGCAATAGCCGCCGCGACGGCCGGCCACCAGCTTGCGCTGTATGTCGTCCAGTTCGAGGCTGACGGGCAAGCCGGCAAACGGATTCAAATTTTCAAAAGGAATGGCCTGCACATGGTGCAGCACCAGGGTTTGCAGCGCATCGCGCGTCGGCGCGGCGGGAGCGGCTGGCTGGCCGATGCGGGACAGATAGGCGGCCAGATCGATGGAAGCGAGCATGGGCGGGGGCCGATAGGCACAAAAATTAAGTGTATTCCCACCCCATAGGGGCCACCAACGACGGGGCCACCACGGCGGGGCCACCACGGCGTTCTCGCGCCCCCGCCACAGGGTTATCCCTGTGGCGGGGTTTTGATTATTCACTCATTATTTTACTATGGAAGAATAAATTTTACCTGGCTGAAATTCATCGATGCCAGTCTAACTCTCTATGAGGCCCTGGAGGCCCCGATGTCTCGCGATGATGAGGAACTGACCCATGAACAGCGAACACTACGCGACAGCGTCG
>DASPIV010000324.1:0-7005 GCA_035628955.1 Bordetella sp. | reverse complement strand
GGCAAACCGTTCAGGAAGGTGCCCAGCGTGACACCCTGGAAGAACGTGGCGGTCAGCGATCCCCCCGCGAAGGCCTTGTCCCACAGGCGCAGCCGCCCGGGCCGCGCCTTGAAGCGGAACTCGAAGGCCACGCCGCGAAAGACCAGGCCGGTCAGCATCAGCACCAGCGGCAGGTACAGCGCGCTCAGTACGACAGCGTAGGCCAATGGAAAGGCGGCCAACAGGCCGGCGCCACCCAGTACCAGCCAGGTCTCGTTGCCGTCCCACACCGGCGCGACGGTATTCATCATGACGTCGCGATCGTCCTTGGCGGGAAAGAAGGGAAAGAGCAGCCCGATACCCAGGTCGAAACCGTCCATCACCACATACATCATCACGCCGAACAGGATGATGATGGCCCAGATCAGCGGCAGGTCAATGCCCATGGGGAGCCTCTTCGGTGGCGGCCGACAGCGGCCGCATCGGTTGCCGGGGTTGGCCCGCGCCGCCCGGACCGGGGTCGCCGCCGGCGCCGTGCGGGCCTTCGGCCAGCAGGCGCAGCCCATAGGCCGTGCCGGCGCCGAATACGGCCAGGTACACCACCACGAAGAGCGCCAGGGTGAAACCCACTTCGCCCGCCGTGTGCGGCGATACCGCGTTGGCGGTGCGCTGCAGTCCGTACACGATCCAGGGTTGGCGGCCGATCTCGGTGGTGTACCAGCCCGCCAGAATGGCCGCCAGGCCGGCGGGCGACATGGCCAGCGCGAAACGCAGGAAGGCGCGCGATTCGTACAGGCGTGCCGAGCGGCGCAGCCACAAGCCCCACAGGGCCAGGGTTATCATCAGCAGGCCCAATCCGACCATGATGCGGAATGTCCAGAATACGATGGTGGAGTTGGGACGTTCGTCGGGCGGAAAGGATTTCAGCGCCGGGATCTGGCCGTCCCAGCTGTGGGTCAGGATCAGGCTGCCCAGGCGCGGCACTTCAACCTTGTAGCGCGTGGTCTCGGCCTGCATGTCGGGCCAGCCGAACAAGATAAGGGGCACGCCCGAGCCCGGCGGCGTGGGCGTCCAATGGCCTTCCATGGCGGCCAGCTTGGCGGGCTGGTGCTGCAGGGTATTGAGCCCGTGCAGGTCGCCCAGCACCGCTTGCAGCGGCGCGCTGGCCAGCAGCATCCACATTGCCATCGACAGCATGGTGCGCACCGGCGGGCTGCCGCGCCCGCGCAGCAGGTGCCAGGCCGCCGTGCCGCCGACCATCAGGGCGGTGGCCAGATAGGCCGCGGTCACCATGTGGCTGAGCCGATACGGGAACGACGGGTTGAATATCACCGCCAGCCAATCCACCGGCACGGCAATGCCGTTGATGATTTCGTGTCCCTGGGGCGTATGCATCCAACTGTTGGAGGCCAGTATCCAGGTGGCCGAGATCAGGGTGCCCAGCGCCACCACGCAGGTCGACAGGAAATGCAGGCCGGGACCGACGCGTTTCAGGCCGAACAGCATGACGCCCAGGAAGCCGGCTTCCAGGAAAAACGCCGTCAATACTTCATAGGTCAGCAAGGGGCCCGTGATGCCGCCCGCAAAACGCGAGAAGCCGGCCCAGTTGGTGCCGAACTGGTAAGCCATCACAATGCCGGACACCACCCCCATGGCGAACGCCACGGCAAACGGCTTGAGCCAGAACTGATACAGCGTCAGGTAGCCGGGGCGGCCGGTGCGCAGCCACAGCGCTTCCAGCACGACCAGATAACTGGCCAGGCCTATCGTCAGGGCCGGAAACAGGATATGGAACGAGATAGTGAAGCCGAACTGAATCCGGGCCAGCAGCAGCGCGTCCATTTGTCTCCCGGGCTTGGGCCATTCGGGCCTTTGCCCGATCAGCGCGGCGCAGCAAGTGCCGTGCCGCAACGGCGAGGCATCAGGCGCGACATCAGGCGCGGCGGACCCGGCCGAGTATGCCCACGGCCGCCAGCACGCAGGCCACGCCCAGCATCTGCCGCGGCGACACGGCTTCGCCGAGCACCGCGGCCGCCAGCACCAGCGCCGACACGGGCGCCACTGCCGTGAACAGCGACGCTTCGGCGGCGCTGACGCGTTCGGCCCCGGCATACCACAACAGAAAGCCCGCCACCGTGGGCACTACGGCGTAGTACGTGACGGCTGCCAATGCGCCGGGCGCCAGCGCAATGGACCAGGGCGCCTCGAATAATGCGGCCGGAGCGGCCACCGCCAGGCCCAGCGCGGTCATCAAGGTGGATTGCGCCAACGGACGCAACGGCTGGCGCAACCGCTTGTTGAGCAGGATGAACAGGCTTTCGCACACGATGGCGCCGAAGATCAGTGCATTGCCCAGCAGCGATTGCGGCTGGCCGGGAGCCCCCTGGGCGGCAATGAAGAAGACGCCCGCCGCCGCCAGGCCGATGGCCCCCAGCGCGGCTGGCCGGGGCCGTTCGCCCAGCACGAGGATGGCGACCGCGGTCGAGACGACGGGCAGGGTGCCGATAATGATGCCGGCATTGGCGGCCGAGGTATAGCGCAGCCCCGAGATGAGCAGGGCGGTGTAGCCCACGCTGCCGGCGCCCGCCTGCAGCAGCAGGATCAACCCGTCGCGCTTGTCCGGCCTGGGCCAGGGCGTGCGCGTCAGCCCCATCAGTGCCATGAACAGCGGTAGCGCCACGGCAAAGCGCAAGGCGGTCGCGGCGAAGGGCGGCAAACCGGCCGCGATCAGTTTGCTGGCGACCACTGTGCTGCCCACGGTGACCATGGCCAAGGCCAGATACCAGTACCCCTGCGTGCGTCGCGTCATTGCCTGCTTGTGTGCTTGATGGTGCGTGCAGGATAGGCGGCGCGCAAGGCGCCGTCTTGAACGTTATTGCAGGCGCAGGGCCCGGCCGGCGTGTCAGTGTTTCACCGCGCGCAGCGCTTCGGGGCGGATTTCACGTCAGGCCCGGTGCGCGAACGGCTGCGCATACGTGCCGGGGGTCAGCCCATACAGGCGTACGAAAACGCGCGTCATGTGGCTTTGATCGGCGAAGCCGCTGACGGCGGCCGCCTCGGTCAGCGCATATCCCTGGCGGATCAAGCGCCGCGCCAGCCCGGCGCGGCGCTGCACCTGGTAGGCATGCGGCGTCAGGCCGGTGGCCCGCGTGAAGCCGCGCAGCACCTGGAAGCGGCTCAGGCCGCTGGCGCCGGCCAGGTCCGCCAGCGAGACTGGCGCGGCCGGATCGTCGTCGATCAACATGCGGGCCTGGGCAATGGCGGCCGGCACGGCAGTGGGGCGGGTCCGGGGCGGCAGGTCCAGGGTACCGGCCAGCAGCGCCAGCAACCAGGTTTCCTGCGCCGGTGTCGCGGCCCCCGCCCGCGGCGCGGTAGCTGCCGCATACAGGCGGCGAAAACGCGCGGCCAGCCCCGCATCGCGCATCACGGGCCGGGCAAATTCGCGCCCGCCATGGCGGCCGTCGCCGATCTCGGCAAGCGCCTGCGCCACCAGCGCCGGCTCGAAATACAGAATCGCCCAGTGCCGGCCGCCAGCGCCGACCGGGGCGCCGTCATGGACTTCGCCGGGATTGACGGTGATGAGGTCGCCCGCGCCAGCCTGCACCATGCCGCGCCCGCTATGCGACTTCTGCGCTCCGCGGATGATCAGGCCGATGCCGAATTGATCGTGCGTATGGCGGCCGAACGCATGGTGGGTGTCGGCCTCGATGGCATCGGCACCAGCGATGGCGCACGGCAAGCGCAGGAAATCGCCGCGGGCCATGGCAAGGCCCGGCCTTAGCCGCGCGCGCCGCCATAGGCGGCCAGGCGGCCCACGGCGTGGGCCAGTTCGTCCTGCAGTTGCCGCATCAGCGCATCGGCGGGCAGCCCGCGCGACAGGGCGGCCGCCTGCCCCGCCCATTGGGCGGCGAAATCGGCGCTGCCTTGCGCCTTGGCGGCCGCATGCAAGGCTTTGCCGGCGTCGTAGGTGTAGGGGTAGCCGGGCGTGGGCGGGCAATCGGGGGCGGCGCCCAGGGCGGTCAGGCGGTTGGCGATGCCGCGCGCCGGACGGCCCGAAATGGCCCGCGTCGATACGGTGGAAACCGGGCCGCCGGCCAGCAGGGCCTGGCGGTAGGCCGCGTCGGCCGACGATTCCGGGCAGGATACGAACGCGGTGCCCAACTGCGCGGCCTGGGCGCCCAGCGCCAGTACCGCGGCAATGCCGGCGCCGTCCATGATGCCGCCCGCGGCGACCACCGGCAGCGCGGATTGCGCCGCCAGCAAGCGCGTCAGGGCCAGCGTGCCCAAGTGTTCGTCATGCCCGTCGGGATGAAAGATGCCGCGGTGGCCGCCGGCCTCGACGCCCTGGGCAATGATGGCGTCCAGGCCCGCATCGGCGATGCGCGCGGCTTCTTCGGGGCTGGTCGCGCTGGCCATCAGGATGATGCCGGCCTGGCGCAGTGCGGCAATGCGTGCGGCGTCCGGCAGCCCGAAATGAAAGCTGACCACAGCAGGGCGCTCGGCCAGCAGTACCTCGAGCATGGCATCGTCGGCCACGAAGCTGGTATAGATCTCGCGCAACCTGGCTGGCGGCTGGGCGCCGAACTCGGCAAAGGCGGGAGCCAGGTATTCCAGCCAGCCCGCCTGGCGGGCCGGGTCGCTGCGAGCGGGCACATGGCAGAACAGATTGACGCCGAACGGCCGGGACGTCAGGGCGCGTGTCTGGGCGATGGCCTGGCGCGCGCCGGCGGCGTCGGTGGCGCCCAGCCCCAGCGAGCCCAATCCGCCGGCATTGGACACGGCTGCCGCCAATGCCGGCGTGCTGACACCGGCCATGGGCGCCTGGATGATGGGCATGGACAAACCCAGGCGGGCCGTCAGGGTCTGGTTGGTATCGGCGGAAGTGGGCGGCATGGACGGTTCCTGGGTAGCGGAAGTTGCAAGCAACGGTACTTGAATGCGCGCCGCGTGCAAAGGGCGAGGTCCATCAAGCCGTACGTATCGAAACAATCCTGCAATTTACGCCATCCCGGCAGCCCGCTACGATGCCCGACTGTCCAGCATTGCCCACGCTACGCGCGTTGATACGGGAGCGCAGATGCGCACTGCATTCGGCAAGATGAAGACCCGGCTGGCCGCCGGTATCGGTTCTACCGTCGCACTGGGTGCCGCGACGCTCTACAGCATCTTCGGTGCGGGGCCGCCAGCGCCCGTGGTCCAGTATGCCGCGGGCAGCCAGATCGACGCCGGGCAATGGCAGGTAGTGCCGCGGCGGGCCTGGGTCAGCCGGCAGAAAGTCTATGACGTGCCGCTCAAGCCGGGTCAGCAGGCTCTGGTGCTGGAAGTGGATCTCGGCAACCGCACGCGGATGTCCACGCGCGACTATTCCAGGCTCTTCAGCCTGCATCCGATACCCGGCGTCACGCTGGAACAACCCTTGGTGGCGCAGGTGCGCGACCCGCAGTTGGGGCCATTGCTGCATCCCGGCCTGGGCGAGCGGGTGGCCTTTGTCTGGCGGGTGCCCGACACGGCCACGCCGCCTCAGGCTTTGAAGGTGGATGTGGTCGCCAAGACGTTCAAGCCGATCGACAACCTGTATGGCACGCCGGGCTGGTACAACCCGGCAATAGTGGGGCAGGTGATGCTGCCGCTCGAAGCGTTAGCCATCCCGCCGGGCGCCGCGGCGGAGCCGGGCTCGTGAAGCGCCGGCTCGCGACGCTGCTGCTGATCGCCGCGGCTGCGGCGGTTTTGTTCGCCATGCAGCGCAACAGCCCGCGCTATGACCAGTTGACCGGGCCGATTCCGGTGGCCGGGCGCATGGGTCACCCCGTGCACACGCGGCTGTTCGACGCCCGGGTCGAACGCGTGGACTTCGCCCGGCAACTGGTGTACCAGCGCTTCGGCCGCCAGACCGTGCGCACCACGTCGGGGCTATGGGCCATTGTCACGGCCGAACTGGCGGCGCGCTCACGATCGGTCAATGTGGGGCAGGCCGCCTGGGTGGGCCCGCAGGGCTTGCAGTACTTGCTGTCGGATCGCCTGGGCCTGGCGCCGGGGCAGCCGCCGCATCGGCTGGACCCGGGGCTGCCCAGGCGCGTGCAGTTCATTTTCGAGATACGCGCCGATCAGGCGGGCGGCGCCACGCTGTGGCTGTCCGAGCGCTTGTCGCCGCGCCTGGATTCCGAGGCCCGTATCGCGCTGGATGAGCTGCCGCGATCGACAGACGGCGCGCTGTACGTCAATGACAGCTTCGATATCGGTCCAGTCAGGAAAGCCCCGCCATGAACGAACCCGCCGATGATCGCGCGACGGCGCAAGAAAAACGCTGGCGGCAGCGCAGCCTGGGGCTGCTGGTGATTTTGCTGCCGCTGGTGTCGGGCGTGGTCGCGTACGACAGCGCACAGCGCTGGTGGGCGGGCCGCGACCTGATCGCCCGCGAGATCGCGGCCGGTGCCACGGCCGATTTCGGGGGCGCGCGCTGGACACTGCATGCCTTGCGGATGGCGCCACTGCCCGCCAGCGCCAGCATCCCGGAAAACGCCATGGGCGTGGTGGCCGATTTCCGTGTGGAAGTCCACGATGCCGATCTGCCCAGGAACTGGCGGGGTTGTGTGATTTCGCTGGAAGACGGGCAGGGGCGCCGCTGGACCCCGACCTCGGCCCTGCCGCTGCCGCGCTCGGACGCGCGCGTATGCATCGCGTCGATATATTCGGGGGCGCAGGCCGGCGACACGCTGCGCATACGCGAGGCCTACCTGGTGCCGCGCGCGGTGGCCGATACCCTGCGCGCCACGGTGACGCTGGCACCGCAGCAGCCCCACTACCTGCGCTTCGCGCAACATCCGCAACGGGTACAGTAAGCGGCCGGGCTCAGGCGGCATGCCCGGGGGCCTGCGCGGGCTCCGGGTTTGCCGTGGACGCCTGGCGGCGCGCCGGTTGGCCGAAGGCGGTTTCCAGTATGGCGGCCAGAAAGCAGATGCGCAGCGGTTCGATCAGGATGCCGGTCGACGAATCGCGGAACGGGCTGCCGAACAGCAGCGTCAAGCC
>DASPIV010000323.1:0-2114 GCA_035628955.1 Bordetella sp. | reverse complement strand
TGACCGAAGCCACTACCGCATAGCCCGAGGTGCCCACCAGGAACAGGTCGGGCTGCACCGTGAGCTTGCGGGCGATGTCTTTGTAGGGATCGTTCCAGGGGCGCGTTAGGCCGCAGTCATGCCACAACTGCACAACCGCATGGGTGTCGGAGGGCTGGAATGGCCGGATGGAAAGCGTGGGTGGGTTCATGCTTCGTTCCTTCAAGGTTGGAAACGAAGGCCGGTTCAGATGCCTCGGGCACGGTCAGGCGGGCAAACAACAAAAAGGCCACGAGGTATCGTGGCCTTCGGGATAAACACCGGATAAGGTGTTCGGACAGCGCGAAGCCACTCAACGTCGACGTCGAGTGGTTCGTCGCGAAATCGCGCAAGCGGCAAGGGCGTAATCCATGGGCAGCAGCATACATGAACCGTAAAGCTCTGCAACCAGCTGCCCCGGCACGCGGCATGCTGACAGCGGCACAACCCATCCGCGAATGCAGCTTCCATGCCCGACACCGCCATTCCCGCCTTGCCTGCCTTCGACAGCACGTGGGCGTTCTTCTCCGATCCGTACCGCTTCATATCGCGCCACTGCCGGGCATTGAATACCGATGTGTTCCAGACCCGGCTGCTGCTGGCGCCGACGCTGTGCCTGACCGGGCCGCGCGCCGCTGAACTGTTCTATGACAGCAGCCGTTTCCAGCGTCATGGCGCCGCCCCCGAACCCTTGCAGGCCACGCTGTTCGGCAAGCGGGCGGTGCAATCGCTCGACGGGCCGGCCCATACGCAGCGCAAGGCCCTGTTCATGGATGTGCTGGACCCTGCCGGCGTGGCTGGCCTGGCGCAACACGTCGGCCAGCAATGGCCGGCCGCGCTGGCACGCTGGCCGCATACCGGCGTGCCCTTGTACCAGGCCACTCACGATGTCCTGATGCGCGCGGTATGCGCCTGGGCCGGCGTGGACCTGCCCCAAGACCAGCTGCGCCTGCGGACCCGGCAGATGGTGGCGCTGTTCGACGATGCGGCCCGCGGCCCGTTCGCGCATGGCTACGCCCGTTGGGCACGCAAGCGCCTGCAGGCGTGGCTGGCCGCCCAGATCGAACAGGCGCGCCTGCGCCATGCCGCGCCGATAGCGTGTCCGCCATTGCAGCAGGTGGCTCGCTATCGCGATACCCATGGCCAACTACTGGATGCCGGGCTGGCCGCCACGGAACTGCTGAACTTGCTGCGGCCGGTGGTGGCTGTCTCGGTATATATCGTGTTTGGCGTGCATGCCATGCAGTCGCATCCCCATGTGCCGCGCCCGCAACTCGAACCAGCGGGGGGTGTCGGCCTGGATTTCCTGAATGAAGTACGGCGCTATTACCCGTTCTTCCCGGCGCTCATGGCCACGGTGAGCGATGACTTCGAATGGCGCGGCTACCGGTTTGCGCGCGGCACGCGAACCCTACTGGACCTGTATGGCTGCAATCATGATCCCCGGGTATGGAACGACCCCGACCGCTTCGATCCCGGCCGTTTCCGTGCGCGTACCCCGACCCCGTATGAATTCATACCGCAAGGGGGTGCGGATGCGGCCCACGGCCATCGCTGCCCGGGCGAGGACACGGCCCTGGCCATCATGAAGATCTCGCTGGATTTCCTGTGGGCGCACACGCGCTGTACGCCGACCTCGCCCGACCTGGGCCTGGATTATCGGCGCTTGCCGGCCCTGCCGCGCTGCGGCTTCATGGTAGAGGCCCAATCACCCTAGCGGGCGGTTGCCCCGAAGCCCCAGGCTTGCCCCGACTGGCTCTATATACTTGGGCCTTTCGTCTTTCGTACGAGGCCCGCCATGACTGCTTCCATCGCATCCGGTTCGTTATCCGGCATTGTCGACCTGGACGCCGTAGCGTTGTCAGCCGCAATCCAGGCGCGCCAGGTGTCGTGCGCGGAAGTCCTGCAGGCCTGCCTGGCGCAGGTCGATCGGATCAATCCGGTGGTCAATGCCATTGTTGCCGCACAAGACCGCGATGCCCTGCAGGGCCAGGCCGCCGAACTCGACACGCTGTTGGCGCGCGGCACTTGCCTGGGGCCGCTGCATGGCTTTCCCCAGGCTCCCAAAGACATCATGCCGGTGCGCGGCATGGTCA
>DASPIV010000322.1:0-2006 GCA_035628955.1 Bordetella sp. | reverse complement strand
CGATGGGCTGGTCGGCAAACCGCGTAACGGCCAGGTAGATGGTGATGATGCAGCCCAGGATAGCCAGCAGTGGCCCGGCCATCAGGAACCAGGGCCAGGGTTCGCGATGCCAGGCATTGGGGGGGTCGGATGTTGTCATGGGTATGCTCCTGCGTATCGGGGGTCAGTCGGGCATGTAGAAACTGGAAGCCTCGTCGCGCGCCAGCGTGCGGCCATCGACATCCTGGGCGCGAGCCTGCATCACAATGGGATGCGACCCTGGCCCCGCGGCGCCGGACGGCACCCGGATGACCACGGGCACCAGCTTGTTGGCATAGGCCTCCAGGGCGATGGCCTGGTCGTCCTGCCGTTCGACATGCACGTCCAGGCCGGGCAAACCGGTGGCCTGCAGCTGCAGCACCATGGCCGAATCAGAGGTGTTGATGAGCTGCAGCCGGTAGACGTTTTCGATCAAGCCACCTGGGACTTCACGCGCCAGGATGCCGCGGTCGCGGATCACGTCGACCCGCAGCGGGTTACGCAAGGCCAGTGTCGCCACGAACGCAGCGGCCAATGCCAGGATGACGCTGCCGTAAACCACCACCCGCGGACGCAGCAGCCGTGCCCGCGCCTGACGGGGCGACCAGCCCTGCTCCACCGCGTGCTGCGACGCATAGCGGATCAGGCCGGCCGGGTATTGCACCTTGCCCATGACCTGGTCGCAGGCGTCGATGCAGGCTCCGCAGCCTATGCACATGTACTGCTGTCCATCGCGGATGTCGATGCCCGTGGGACATACCTGTACGCACAAGCTGCAATCGACGCAATCGCCCAGCCCCGCGGCTTTATAGTCGGCCTTGCGCGAGCGGCCACCGCGCGGCTCGCCACGGCCTTTGTCGTAGGTAACCACGAAAGTATCCGGGTCGACCATCACGCTCTGGAAGCGCGCGTACGGACACATGTACTTGCATACCGATTCGCGCATGAAGCCGGCGTTGCCCCAGGTGGCAAAGCCATAGAACAGCATCCAGAACCATTGCCATGGCCCCAATTGCAAGGCCAGCAGGTCCAGGCCCAGGCCGCGAATGGGGGCGAAATAGCCGATGAAGGTGTAGCCCGTCCACCAGGCAACCAGGATCCATAGCGTGTGCTTGGCCAGTTTCAGGCGCAGCTTGCGCAGTGTCCAGGGCCCTTCGTCCAGGCGGATGCGAGCCAGCCGGTCGCCTTCGACCTTGCGCTCGATCCACATGAAGATTTCGGTATAGACCGTTTGCGGACAGGCGTAGCCGCAGAACAGGCGCCCGGCCACTGCCGTGAACAGGAACAGCGCCAAGGCCGAAATCACCAGCAGCACGGCCAGGTAGACCACGTCTTGCGGCCACAGCACCAGGCCGAACAAGTAGAACTTGCGTGCCCCCAGGTCGAACAGCACGGCTTGGCGGCCGTTCCATTGCAACCATGGCAACCCGTAGAACACCAGTTGTGTCAGGAATACGAACACGACGCGCCAGCGGGCGAACACACCGCTGACCGAACGCGGGTAGATTTTGCCACGCACCTCGGCCAGCGTTTGTTCCAGCGTCTGCATTACGGCTTTACCTCGGTTGCGGCGCGCCGACGCCTGCCGCCGGTGTCGAGTTCGACAGCCCCCATACCCAGGCCGTCAGAATCTTGATCTGCTCGGGTGTCAGTACCGCATCGTGCGCGGGCATGCGGTTGTCGCGCCCTTCAAGAATGGTTTGCACGATAGTGGCTTCGGAACTGCCATACAGCCAGGTGCTGTCGGTCAGGTTGGGGGCACCCAGGGCCTGATTGCCTTTGCCATCGACGCCATGGCAGGCCACGCAGTAGGTCTCGTAGGTGCGCCGGCCCCGGAATATCTTGAGCGGATCGGCCGCCAGGTTCGACAGCGAGCGCACGTAATGCGCCGCATCGCTGGCAGCGGCGGGGTCGATAGTGCCCTTCCAGGGTGGCATGATGCCGTGGCGGCCGTGCGTAATGGTCTGCTCGATGGTCTCGGGCGTGCC
>DASPIV010000321.1:0-2835 GCA_035628955.1 Bordetella sp. | reverse complement strand
TCGGCCAGGTACAGCAGGATGGCGCCCGACTCGAACACCGTGATCGGCTCGCCGCCGTCGGCCGGCGCGGTGTCGATGATGGCCGGCATGCGGTTGTTGGGCGAGAACGCCAGGAACTCGGGCTTGAACTGATCGCCCGCGCTGATATCGACCGGATGGATGCGGTAGGGCAGGCCCGCTTCTTCCAGGAACAGGGTGATTTTGTGCCCATTGGGCGTGGGCCAGTAGTAAAGCTCGATCATCGGGTTTCCTTGTGTCGCGGAAGCGTCGAGTTTATTCTAGATCGATCGTTTTAAAATTAACAGTGCCGCTCGCTGGCAGCGGCCTGAACCAGGAGCAGGCATGAAGATCGAAGGCAAGGACGTGCTGGTCACCGGCGGATCCAGCGGCATAGGCCTGGCCACGGCCCAGGCGCTGCTGGCGCGCGGGGCGCGGGTATTCATTACGGGGCGGCGCACCGATGCATTGCAGCAGGCACTGACACAGCTGCGCGGCGGCGGGCAGGCGCACGGCGTGATAGCCGACGTAGCCACTGCCGCGGGCCGTGCCTACACCTTGCAGGCCGCGCTCGAAGCCATGGGCGGCTTGGATATCCTGGTCAACAACGCCGGCGGCGTCAGGGCCGGCCGGCTGGAAGAAACGGCCGAAGCCGACATCCGCGCCATGATCGAAGTGAATCTGGTTGCACCGATCCTGCTGGCGCGCGCCGCCCTGCCCAACCTGCGCGCGGGCGGTGGCATGGTCGTCAATATCTCGTCGGGCATCGCCCTGGTGGGGGTGCCGTTCTACGCCACGTATGCCGCCGTGAAGGCCGGCGTGGCGCATTTTGGCGAAGCGCTGCGCCGCGAACTGAAGGGTGAAGGCGTGCATGTCATGACGGTGTATCCGGGCGCTACCGACACACCCATGATGCAGTCATCGCGTGCCGGTCCCGACTTGGGTTTTGTGCGCGAACCGGCCGCCGTGGTGGCCCAGGCTATCGTCGAAGGCATCGAGTCCGAGGCCCTGCAAGTGGTGCGCGGCGGCGACACGCGGGCAGCCATGATCGCGCAGAACCGCAGCGACCCGGCCGCGCTGGACCAGCGCTTCGTGGGCTTGAAACCCGCGCTGGCCGAAGCGGTGCGGGATCATTCGGCGCTGTAGCGCACGGTTGGCGCGCGGATGCCGCCATCAGGCGGGCTGGCCTATTTCGCGGCGGATCTGGTCGGCGATGTGGCGCTGCCGGGCAGCCGGCATGCGGTCCAGAATGCATGAGACGCTGATGGCCAGGCGAGGGTACCCCGAGCGGTCGCGCAGTGCCACGCCTACCCCCAGTACCCCGGGCACTGCCGCATTGCCGACCGCCGCCCAGCCGCGGTTGCGGGTGGCTTCGACCAATAGCCGCATGCGCGCCACAGTCATGTGCCCGTACGATCGCAGTGCTTCGCGGTACTGCTGCATGATGGCCTCGGCTTCATCGACGGGCAGGGCGGCCAGCAGTGCCAAGCCGGCCGCGCCCACGCCCAGCGGCTGGCGGTGGCCGATAGTCACGGCCAATACCTGCACGGGATAGCTGCCGATCTCGCGGTGCAGGCACAGGGAATCCGTACCCACGCGGCAGATAAGGAACGACGAATCGCCGGTGTCGTCGCTGATGCGCCGCATGGCCGGGGCCAGTTGCGCCACCGACAGGGTTTGCTCGTCTATGGGCTGCGCCCCGGTCGAGGGTACGCGGTAACGCCCCGTTTGCGCGTCCCGCATGGCGTAGCCTTCTTCAACCAGCACCGAAACGTAGCGGTACACGCTGGTGCGCTGTATGGCCAGGGCATGGGCGATCCCGGCGATATCCAGGCCTTCAGGCGCGCGGCGCAAGGCCGCAAGAATGTGCAGGCCCCGCCGCAGCGTACGCGCGCCAGCGTTTCCTGTTTGCTCATTGTTCATTATTTGGACAACCCAACTTCCCGATATGCAGGCTCACGTAGATCATATATCGGGCCTGATCGGCACGCGTTGTCCAAATAACGAACAAATCATTGGAGACTGCCATGCATTCTGTTATGCGACGTTTGGTCCGGCCCCTGGCCGCCATGCTGGCCGGTATCGGCCTGATGCCGGCCACTCATGCGGCCGATGCCTACCCTACACGCCCCGTGACCCTGGTCGTTGGATACGCGGCCGGCGGCGCAACCGACATCGTGGCCCGGTTGGTGGCGAAGTCGCTGTCGGATTCACTGGGCCAGCCGGTGGTGGTCGAGAACCGCACGGGCGCCAACAGCAATATCGGCGCCGAGGCCGTGGCTCGCGCCAAGCCCGACGGATACACCCTGTACATCGGCTCGATCGCGAACACCATCAACCGCACCCTGTACGAGAAACTCAGCTACGACTTCAAGAAAGACTTCGCGCCAGTGGCGCTGCTGGCCACTATTCCGAATATTCTGGTGGTGCATCCCAAGCTGCCCATCCAATCGGTGCAGGAGTACGTGGCCTATGCCAAGAGCCACCCCGGCAAGCTGACCTGCGCGTCTTCCGGCAGCGGCTCTTCGATTCACTTGTCGTGCGAGATTTTCAAGATGGCCACCGGTACCGACATTCTGCATGTGCCGTACCGGGGCAGCGGCCCGGCGGTGGCGGACTTGCTGGGCGGCCAGGTGGACTCGATGTTCGACAACCTGCCTTCGTCGCTGCCGCACGTGCAGGCCGGCAAGCTGCGCGCGCTGGGTGTTACCTCGCTCGAGCGGGTGTCGTTCGCTCCTGATGTGCCCACCCTGGCCGAATCCGGCCTGGCCGGCTTCTCGGTGCAGTCCTGGTTTGCCGTCATGGCGCCGGCCGGCACACCGGACGCGGTCATCGGCA
>DASPIV010000320.1:0-3403 GCA_035628955.1 Bordetella sp. | reverse complement strand
GGCCGGTTTTCGACCACCACAGTCTGTTTCAGCGCCGTACCCAGCCGATCGGCCAGCAGGCGGGCCGCGGTATCGGTACTGCCGCCGGGCGGATAGGCCACCACGATGCGTATGGGATGGGTTGGGTAACTGCTGGCCGCCCGTGCGGCGGGCGCGGTGACGGCTGCCATTGCCAGCGCCGACGCAAGCGCTGCGAGGGTTTTGATCATGTGAATCCCCTTGTGCTGTGGTTTATACGGCAACGCATGAGGGCATTGCCGAAGGGAAAGTTATTCCATATGATGTTGTTATGCAATACTGATTATCGTATTGCAATAGTAATGGACCATTTTTGAACGTTATCCATACCGGCGCGGTGTAGGTGGCCGCGCACGGCAAGGGGGAATACATGAGCAAGCAAGCTGGCCAGCGCATCGTCATTGACGGGTTGGTTTTCCATGGCGACGGCAATCCCGAACCGTTGCACACGGGGCGCGTAACGGCCGCCAATATCACCGTGGCGCCGTATACACAGGGATTCGAAGCGGCGTTCGACGCCATGTCGCGTTGGCTGGTCAAAGTGGCGCAACCTGATTCCGGTTGGCGGCTGGTGCTGAGCGCCGACGACATCGAGCAAGCCCATGCGCTGGGCCAGGCCGGCCTGATCATGGGGTGGCAAAACCTGCTGGCGCTCGAGTCCCGGCTGGAACGCATACGAGGTTTCCATGCCATGGGGCTGCGCGTGGGGCAACTGACCTACAACGAGGCGAATCTGGTGGCTGACGGCTGCGGCGAAGCGCGCGGCGGCGGGCTGACGGAATTCGGCCAAGCCGTGGTGGCCGAAATGAACACGGTGGGCGTGGCCATCGACCTGAGCCATTGTTCTGAAGCCACGGTACAGCAGGCGGCGGCCTTGTCGACCAAGCCGGTACTGTTGACCCATGCCAACGCCAAATCCATGCACGATCGGGTGCGCAACAAGACAGATCAGTCGATCAAGGCGGTAGCGGCAACCGGCGGCGTGATCGGCGCCAGTATCCATGGATTCCTGAACTGGAGCGGCGATCCGACCCAACCGCCCACGCTCGAGAGTTTCGCCGCGCACGTCCGGCACCTGGGCAATCTGGTCGGCCTGGAACACGTGGGCATCGGCACCGATTTCGCCTGCGTGCAGAATCCGGCGCAAGTCGATGCCGTGCTCGAGCTCAGCCGCAACTATCCGGGTCCGGCCGGTGTGTTCATCAACGCTTTCGGCAACCAGCTGGCCGACCGCTATCCCAAAGAGACGCCCTCGCCACGCGAGTTTCCGGCCATTCTTCAAGCACTGGAACAGGCTGGATTCACGGCAAGCGAAATCGACGGCATCGCGGGGGGGAATTTCCTGCGCGCCTTCCGCGCGATCTGGGGCTAGGAGCACGCCATGCCACGCACACTTTGCCTGGCCGCGGCTCAGACGGGGCCGGTGCAGGAGCCCGGCAGCACCGCCATCGTGGATAGCGCGATTGCGCTGATCGATCGTGCCTGCGCGCAGGGCGCACAATTGCTGGTGTTTCCCGAACTGTTCCTGGCGCCGTTCTTCGCGTGCGGCCTGACGGCCGACTACGGCAGGTACTTCATGGCGCTGGACGATCCGCTGCTGGGCCAACTGCGCGGCCACGCGGCCGCGCGTCGCCTGGCGCTGGTGCTGCCCGTGGCCGAGCGCGCGGCCGACGGGTATTTCAATTCGGCGCAGGTACTGAACGAGCGCGGAGAAAGCCTGGGCGTGTACCGCAAGACGCATATCCCGGCCTATTTCCCCAATGATCGGCCTGGCGGCACCGGCAGCTACGAGAAATTCTATTTCGCGCCCGGGCAAAGCCTGCCGGTGTTCGACCTTTGCGGCACGCGCATCGGCATCCAGATCTGCAACGACCGCCTATACCCCGAAGCCTCGCGGGCGCTGGCCCTGCGTGGCGCGCAAGTGCTGGTCATGCCGATCGCCTTCTCCACTTATAGCGATGCGCAGCGCCGTGCGTCGATCTGGGAAGTGCCGCTACGGGCCCGCGCCTATGAAAACGGCGTATATGTACTGGCGTCGAACCGTGCCGGTACCGAGGGCGCCCGCCATCATCTGGGGCATAGCATGGTGGTCGACCCGTACGGCATGATCGCGGCACGCGCCGGCGACCAGGATGCCGAACTGATTGTTCACGAAGCCGACCTCGACGAGGTGGATCGCGCCCGTGCCGCCTTCCCGTGGTGGCGCGACCGCCGCCCCGACCTGTATGCCGATCTGGTCAAATAGCGGGCATGAACACCCTTCCGTCCAAGAAAATCGGGGCCGAGCCCGGTACCGACCGACTGTTCGTGCTGTCGGTCGGAAAATGCTTCCAGTTGCTTGAATGCCTGAATGCGGCCAAGCGGCCTTTGACGCTGACTGAGTTGATCCAGTTATCAGGGCTGGAAAAAAGCGCAGTCCAGCGTTTTGCCCATACCTTGCGCGAGCTGGGCTATCTGCGCCAGCATGCCCAGACACGCGCGTACTCACTGTCGAGCCGCATGCTCGAGTTCGGGCATACGGTACTGACCACCGATTCCGTCAAGGAAGTGGCTGACCGGCATTTGCTGCGCTTGAACCAGCAATGCCGCGAAACCGTCAATCTGATGGAACTGGAAGGCCGCGAGATCGTCTATGTATCGCGCTACCCCAGCATTCATCCTGTCAGCGTCAACCTTCATGTGGGCTCGCGCCTGCCGGCATTCTGCACCGCTGCAGGCCGCGCGATGCTGGCGTTCCTGCCGGCGTGCCGGGCGCAATCCATACTGGACGGCCCGCGCCCCGCCATGACGCAACACACTGTCACGGGGCTGGATGAGCTGCTGGCACTGTTGGAGCAAGTGCGCCAGGACGGTTACGTTATCAACAACCAGGAAGCCTTCATCGGCGATATCTCGGTGGCGGCGCCCATCATGAATGCCGAAGGCGACGTCGTGGGCGCCGTCAACATTGCGGTACCTTCGCCGCGCTGGAGCCTCGACAAGGCGCGCGAAGACCTGGTGCCGCAAGTGCTCGATTGCGCGCGCGCCATCCGGCGCGACCTGGCCTAGATATCCAGGCGAAACTGCGGCAGGGCCATGCCGTCGGGCAAGTCTTCGAACACCACCTGCACGCGCGCTCCCATCTGCACGGCGTCGGGCGGCGAATCGACGATGTTGGCCATCATCCGGGTGCCTTCGTCCAGGTCGATGGCCGCCACCACATGCGGCAGGCGTTGTTTCATGGCGCTGTGGGCGGCCCGGTGATTCACCGTAAAGGTGTAGATGGTGCCTTTGCCGCTGCAGGGCATCCACCGCAGTTGGTCGGACAGGCAGGCAATGCAGAACCCGCGCGGGTAGAACTGGCGCGCGCCGCAGGCCTCGCATTCCTGGATCACCAGTTTATGAG
>DASPIV010000319.1:0-6095 GCA_035628955.1 Bordetella sp. | reverse complement strand
GGTGGGCATCGTCGTGCTGGCCGCCAATGCCGGCGCCTATGGCGCCGAAGTGGTGCGTGGCGCCATCCTGGCTGTGGCGCCAGGGCAGCGGGAAGCGTCCATCGCGCTCAACATGACGTCGGCGCAGGCGATGCGGCGCATCGTATTGCCACAGGCCTTTCCCGCCATGCTGCCGCCCGCCGGCAACCTGCTGATCGAACTGTTGAAGAACACCGCGCTGGTGTCGCTGATCACAATCACCGATCTGACGTTCCGCGGCCAGATGCTGCGCGCCGAAACCCTGCAAACCACTGAGATATTTACTTTGTTGCTGCTGTTGTATTTTGCCGTGGCGCTGGTGATCACGGCGGGCATCCGCCTGCTCGAGCGGAGGTTCCGAGTCCGATGAATCCCATTTTTGATTGGGCGTTCGCCTGGGAAATCCTGCCGGCGCTGGGCTCGGCGCTGATCATTACTGTGCAGGCAACGGTAATGGGCATGCTGATCGCGGTGGTGCTGGGCCTGGCACTGGCCATGCTGCGCCGGGTGCGCCTGTTCTGGGTATCCGCGCCGGTGGCGGTGCTGATCGAATTCGTGCGCAGTACGCCGCTGCTGGTGCAGATGTACTTCCTGTTCTATGTACTGCCGCAAAGCGGCCTGCAGATGTCGCCGCTGGCTACCGGTACCCTGGCGCTGGGCGTGCACTACGCCGCCTATTGCGCCGAGGTGTACCGCGCCGGCATCGAGTCGGTGCCGCGCGGCCAGCTGGAGGCGGCCACAGCCCTGAACATGTCGGCGTGGCGCACGGCGGTCGGGGTGGTGCTGCCCCAGGCCATTCCTCCGGTGGTTCCCGCGCTGGGCAACTACCTGGTCGCCATGTTCAAAGACACTCCGCTGCTGTCGGCCATTACCGTGGTCGAGCTGCTGCAGCAAAGCAAGATCATCGGTTCGGCCACGTTCCGCTACACCGAGCCGCTGACCCTGGTCGGCTTGCTATTCCTGTTGCTGAGCCTGGTGGCCGCCTGGGGCGTACGCCGGCTGGAAGCCTGGTTGAAAAAATTCGGAGGTACACGATGAGCGCAAGCATCCGCCTGAACAATTTGTGCAAGCGCTATGGCGAGCTCGAGGTGCTGCGTGGCATCAACCTGGAAATCCCCGCGGGCCAGACTGTCTCGGTCATCGGCCCGTCGGGCTCCGGCAAATCGACCTTGTTGCGCCTGCTGATGACGCTGGACCGGCCCACCAGCGGCGAGATCCTGATCGATGATGAATCGATGTGGGTCGACGCGCAGGGCCGCAGCATGGGGCCGAATTCGGCGCATGTGCGGCGGGTGCGCGGCAAGATCGGCATGGTGTTCCAGCACTTCAATCTGTTCCCGCACAAGACCGCGCTGGGCAATGTCATGGAAGCCCCCATGTACGTGGCCGGCGTACCGCGCGGCGAGGCGTCGCAGCGCGCGCGCGAATACCTGGAACTGGTAGGGCTGGGCGACAAGCTGGACACCTATCCCGCGCAATTGTCCGGCGGCCAGAAACAGCGGGTGGGCATTGCCCGCGCACTGGCCATGCATCCCGAGATCATGCTGTTCGACGAAGTGACCTCGGCGCTGGATCCCGAACTGGTCGGCGGGATTCTGCAGATCCTGCGCGACCTGGCGGTCAAGCGCACCATGACTATGGTCATCGTGACTCACCAGATGGGCTTTGCCGAGCGCAGCTCGGACCGCACCTTGTTTTTCGACCAGGGCAACGTCGTCGAGGACGCGGAATCGAGTGTGCTGTTTGCCAGCCCGCGCGAAGAACGCACGCAGCAGTTCCTGCAATCGGTCATCGAAGCGGTATAAGGTTGCCGGGCCAGCGGCCCGGCAGGGCCTAGCGCACTTGCGCGTAGGCTTGCTGCAAGCCCGCGTGCAGGGCCTCGGCGAAGTCGGCGCGGGTCGGGTCCAGGCTCGCCATCAGGCGCGCCAGCACCACGTTGTCCTCTTCGCCTTGCCAGATTTTCACGTACGTGCCGGCCTTGTAGCCATTTTCCTGGCGGAAGATGTTCAACACGTTCTTGGACACATACTGGGTGAATGCGTCGCTCCATGACAGCTGGCAGCCTGCCATGGTGTATTCCAGCGTCTTGTAGCTGGCGCGTCCGCATACCGCCAGCCCACCGATCAGTTCCAGCAGTTGCGGCACATCGAGTTCGTTCAGGCGGTAGGTGTGGCCATCCAGCACGATGCCGTCCGGCGAGGCCAGGTCCGCCACCAGCAGCATGGCCGCATCGCTGGCCGATCCGCCGGCCGACACCAGCGTGTGCGATAGATAGAAGTGCAGGATATCGACCAGCTCCATCTGTACCTGGGGCAGGTCGATGGTCTGTTTCTTCCACCACTTCCAGCCATGGTGCTCGAGCGCTTCGGCCGATTCGACGAAGGCGGCCCGCAGGAAGCGCGAGCCGCCGCTGATCCACTGAGGGTTGATGATGCTGTTGAGGCGATCCTGCAGTTCCAGCATGGTTGCCGCCTGGGCTTCGGTCAATCCGGCCGGGGTGTTGCTCACGTTTGCTCCGCAATATCTATAGGCGTGGCCGCCATGGGCCGGAAATGTTAGCACCAAGCAGACTTAGCCTGCGGTGCTCTCAGGCGCGGCGCTTCTGGCCGCCTGGCAGGGTCGACAGCGGCGGCAGCTTGGCCAGCGGGGCACGCTGCGCGCTGCGCAAGCGGCCGGCGCCCTTGAAGAGCATGAAGGCGCACACCGCCAAAAAGACCACAGGAATCAGATCGTCGACGTCGATGGGGTCGCGGTCCAGGGCTGTGAACAGCATGCCCACGGCGTGCCACAAGGCGAATACTCCGGCAATCGTCAGGCCCAGCGCAATGCGGCGCTGGCCGGACCGTGCAGCCAGGGTGGCATTCGGCGAGGAGGCGTCGGAAGCCGTGCTGCCCGGCGCCGCCGATACGGGGTTGGGGCGGGGTGGCGCCTGCATATCGGCCGGCGGCGGGGTGCCCTGGTTGCGCCGGGACGCGCGCCCCTCGCGCCGCACCACCTGCCCAGGGGTGGCGATGCCCCGTTGGCGGTTCAGCATGTCGATGTAGCGCACGAAGTCACCGTCTTTGGGTTCGCCATCGATGGCCATGAGTCCAGTCCTGTGAAAGTCGGCCGGACGGCCGATGCGGTATCTTAACGCCTGCCGCCGCCGCGCCGCTGCCGGCTACACGGCTCTTTCTTTGTTCACTGCAGAAAATCGTCTTGACGACATGGATTCCCTGACACAAGCGGTGCTGGGCGCCGGCATCCAGGGTGCGTTGCTGGGTCGCCACCAGGGCCGCAAGGCCTTGCTGTATGGCGGTTTGCTGGCCACGTTGCCCGACCTGGACGTGCTGATGCGCTATCCCGATCCGGTCTCGCTGATGACCTACCATCGGGGTTTCTCCCATTCGGTATTTGTATTGACCGCGCTGGCGGCCGTCCTGGCCTGGCTGGTGCGCAAGAAATGGCCGCATGCTCCCTACAGCGCCGGGCGGCTGTTCCTGACGCTGTTCCTGGTGCTGGTTACGCATCCGGTGCTGGATGCGTTCACCGTATACGGTACGCAGTTGTTCTGGCCCTTGCCCTGCATCCCCGAAAGCTGGTCGGCGGTCTTCATCATCGACCCACTGTTCACCGTGCCGCTGGCAGTGGCGGTGCTTGGCGCGGCGCTGGTGGGCTGCACGGCGCGTACGCGCCGGGTACTGGCTGGCGTGCTGGTGTTCTGTGCGGCGTACCTGGGCGTGTCGCTGGGCGGGCGCTGGCATGCCGAGCAACGGGTTGCCCAGGCGCTGCGCGAACAGGGCGTGCAGGTTACCGCCTTGCTGGCTACGCCCATGCCTTTCAATACGCTGTTGTGGCGCGTGATCGCCAAAGATGGCGCAGGAAACTATTACGAGGCCGTCAGCGGCTGGTTCGACCGCGATGTGCCCGAGATGCTGCGCCTGCCACTGCATCTGTCGCAGGCCGATGCCCTGGATGGCGTGGCGCTGCACGAACGGCTGCGCTGGTTCACCAACGACTGGCTGCGCTACGACGTGCTCGATGACGCCCTTGTCGTCACGGACTTGCGCATGGGGATGGCCGGCTACTATACGTTCCGTTTTGTGATGGCCGAGCGGAGCGCGGATGGCGTATGGCATGCCGTGACACCGCGCCGCTGGCCCAGCGGGCGCGGCGGCTGGCCGCAGATGCAGTTGCTGCTGGCGCGCATACTCGACAGCGGCACGCCGCTGCCACTGGCCGACTGGGCCGGGCACGCCATCCGGTTCCGGCCGGTACCCTAGCGATGCGCGGCCCGCACGCTATAGACGGATGCCGGGTTCGTGCTTGATGGTCTGCATCACGATATGGGTGTAGAAGGCCTGCACGTTGTCATCATGCTCGAACAAGCGTTCGGCCAGGGCCAGGTAATCGTCCATGTCGCGCATATGGACGATCAGCACACACGAGACGTCGCCGGTGACCAGGTAGCACTGTGTGATGGCGGCCTCGCCGCGCACACGAGCCATGAATTCCTGGCGATGGGCGGCTCCATGGCGTGCGAACTCCACGGTAACGATGGCTGACAAGCCGTGCGCGACCTGCGCCGGGTCGACCACTGCCACGACCCGGCGGATGACTCCCTGTTTTTTCAGGCGATCGACGCGCCGCAGGCAAGCCGACGGCGACAGGCCGACGCGGTCAGCCAGTGCGGTATTGGACAGGTCGGCATCGCGCTGCAACTGCGCCAGAATTCGGTGGTCCAGGCTATCCAGTTCCATTGCGCAATTTTCATGTGGAAAACCAAAGAAATAGCACAATAAAACTAGAATTCCAGCAATAAATGCGCGCCTATTTCACACACGCCGTCTATGCTGATGTCCGTACGTTCTCCGTCACCTGCCCATGGACTGCCCGTGTCTTACTTGTTGAACCTGCTGCGTCGCAGCCGCCATTTATTTCTGGTCCTGATCAAAGTCATGCTGCCGGTCATGGTGTTGGTGCAGATAGGCCAATGGCTGGGCTGGGTCGACGTACTGGGCCGGACCATTGCGCCGGCCATGGCGCTGCTGCACTTGCCACCCGAGGCAGGCATGATCTGGGTGGCGGGCGTGTGCGTGGGCGTGTACGGGGCCATTGCCGCGCTGATCAGCCTGGCGCCCCAGCTGGATTTCAGCGTGGCCCAGCTCAGTGTGCTGTCCGCCATGGTGCTGTTCGCGCATGGCCTGCCAGTCGAGCAGGCCATCGTGCGGCGCGCCGGCGCCAGTTTCTGGGCCACCGCGGCCCTGCGCCTGGCCGCCGCGGTGCTGTATGGCGCTGCGGTGGCCTGGGCCTGCCACTGGGGCGGCTGGCTGCAGCAGCCCGTGTCGCTGGGGTGGCTGCAAGGCTCGGCACTGGCGGCCGATGCCCAGACCGGCGGCTTGCTGGGATGGCTGCGCGGTACCGCCATATCGCTGATGTTCACTTTTGGCGTGATCGTGGCCCTGCTGGTGCTGCTGGACGTATTCGCGCGCATAGGCCTCACGCGCGCAATTACCGCCATGTTGATGCCCTTGCTGCGCCTGTCGGGCCTGGATGCCCGTGTGGCGCCGGTTACCACTGTGGGTGTATTGCTGGGCCTGAGCTATGGTGGGGCGCTCATCATCGAAGAGACTGACAAGAATCCGCTTCCGGCCCGTACCCGGTTTCTGGCGCTGGCCTGGATATCCCTGTCGCATTCTTTGATCGAAGATACCGCGTTGATGCTGACATTGGGGGCGGACATCTGGATCATTCTGGTGGGGCGCATCGTACTGACGCTGGCGATCGTGGCGATTCTGGCGCGGTTGATCAAGGGCGGCGGCAGTACGGTCCGTGCGCGCCTCAGCCCGGCGGCAGGTTAGGGGGGCTGCGCCAGGCGGGCCACTGCAGGTAGGTCAGGGCGCGCAGCGCCCATTCCACCGGCCCGTAACGGTAGCGTTGCAGCCATGCGGCCGAGATCGCCAACTGCGCGGCATACAGCGTTGCCGCGATCGCCAGTACGGACATGGGTGACAACTGGTCCATCAGCCGGGCTCCGTAGGCCTTGAAGATCACCGCGCAAACAAGCGACTGCATCAAGTAGTTGCTCAGCGCCATCC
>DASPIV010000318.1:0-6632 GCA_035628955.1 Bordetella sp. | reverse complement strand
ACGGGTACGGCAGGGTGGTGGCAATGGACTGCATAGGAGCGGGATGGGCAAGCGGATGGGCAATGGGTATGCGGATATCGTTCAGTCTAGGCGGATCGATAAATAACCAAAAATACTGTTTTATTATTTTTTAATAACTATTCAAAATTTAAACGCACAGCCAGCGCGGCCAGGGTCACCATCAGTACCGGCAGGGTCAGTACGATGCCGACCCTGAAGTAGTAGCCCCAGGTGATGCGCAGGCCCTTGCGCGCCAGCACATGCAGCCACAGCAGGGTGGCCAGGCTGCCGATGGGCGTGATTTTCGGCCCCAGGTCGGTGCCGATGATGTTGGCGTAGATCATGGCCTCGCGCACGATGCCGGTAGCGCTGGTGTCGGCGATGGCCAGCGCGCCGACCAGCACGGCCGGCAGGTTGTTCATCACCGAGGCCAGGAAGGCCGTCACCAGGCCCGTGCCCATCGCTGCGCTCCAGAGGCCATGGTGGGCAAAGCGCTCGAGCAATTCGGTCAGGTAGGCGGTGAGGCCGGCGTTGCGCAGCCCATACACCACCAAGTACATGCCCAGCGAGAACACTACGATGTGCCAGGGCGCTTCGCGCATGATGCGCCGTGTGCCCACGATATGCTGGCGGCCTGCCACCAGCAGCAGCGCGAGTGCACCCGCCGCGGCAATGGCGCTGACTGGAATGCCCAGGGGTTCCAGTACGAAGAAACCCGCGAGCAACAGCCCCAGCACCGCCACGCCGGTGCGGAAGGTGATCGGGTCGCGGATCGCCGAGCGCGGCGCGGGCAATTGCGTCACGTCGTAGCGGGCCGGAATGTGCTTGCGAAAGTACAGGAACAGCATCGCCAGGGTCGCGGCCACGGCGGCGAAGTTGACCGGGACCATGATCGAGGCGTAGCGGCCGAACCCGATACCGAAGAAATCGGCCGACACGATGTTCACCAGGTTCGACACTACCAGCGGGGTGCTGGCCGTGTCGGCGATGAAGCCGGCGGCCATCACGAAAGCCAGCGTGGCGCCGGGGCCGAAGCCCAGCGCTAGCAACATTTCCATCACGATGGGGGTCAGGATCAGGGCGGCGCCGTCGTTGGCGAACAAGGCCGATACCGTGGCGCCCAGCAGGACGATCAGCGCGAACAGCCAGTGGCCGCGGCCGCGGCCCCACCGGGCCACGTGCAGGGCCGCCCATTCGAAGAAGCCGGCGGCATCCAGAATAATGCTGGTGATGATGATGGCGATGAACGTGGCGGTGGCGTTCCAGACGATTTGCCAGACCGCCGCCACGTCGGCCAGCTGGACCACGCCGGTGAACAGCGCCACCGCCGCGCCTGCCATGGCGCTCCAGCCGATGCCCAGGCCGCGGGGTTGCCAGATGACGAATATCAGCGTGGCGATGAAAATGGCGGCGGGCAGCAGCATGATGGTTCAGGAAAGGGCCTGGGTGCTGATCCAGGCAACCAGCAGTGACACCGTCAGCACTGACACAACGGTCGACAACAGGATGGCGCGCGAGGTGGCGCGCGCATCGCGGCCATACATCTGCGCCAGCATGAATGGGCCGGCTCCGATGGGCAGGGCGCTCATCAGCACGGCGCACCAGGCCCATAGGGGCGGCATGGGAAATACCATGAAGGCCAGCACCGCGGTGGCGGCGGGTTGCAATAGCAGCTTGGCCGCCACCAGGCGGCCCACCGTTACGTTATCGCCGCCCGGTTGCGCCTGGGCCAGAAACAGGCCGATGGTTACCAGCGCGCAGGGGCTGGCCGACGAGCCCAGCAACTCGACATAGCGGTCGAGCCCGGCCGGAAGCTGCATGCCGGACAGAGTGCAGGCCAGGCCCAGCATGGGTGCGATCAACAGCGGGTTGCGGACCAGTGCGCGTGCCACCTTGCTCAGCGTGGCCCGCAGGCTGCGGTCGCGATGCTGGTCGAATTCGATCAGGGCGATGGCGGTGCCGAACAGCACGCAGGCCGTGAGCAGAGTGGTGATCACCGCCGGCGCCAGGCTGGCCGGGCCGAGCAGGGCCAGGCAGAGTGGTATGCCCATGTAGCCCGCGTTGGTGTACGAGGCTGCCAAGCCTTCGATGCTGAGATCAGTCAGGGCCTGGGCGCGGTGGCGCGGCCACAGGCAGGCCACGGCGAACGTGACAGCGATGCCGCCGGCAAACGCCGCCACGAAGCCCCAGTGCATTTGCTCGGGGTCGGCGTGCGCCATGGCCCGGAACAGCAGCGCCGGCAGCGACAGATAGACCACATAGCGATTGAGCGCGTCGGTGGCCGTCGGTCCCAGTACCCGGCAACGGGCTGCCAGCCAGCCGGTCAGGATAAGGGCGAAAACCGGCAGGGCGGCAGTAACGACGGCGTGCATGGCGCGGGGGCGATTTGAAGAGCGCACATTCTACTGTGCGCCGGGGTTCCAGGCGGACGCTTTGCCTGCGAAAATCCGGGTGTGTCCCATGGGCGCCAGCCTTTGTCGATTATTGCCGGAGATCCGCCATGCCTACCCCGCCCGCCATCCGCATCGTTCTGGGAACCTGGGAGCGCCTGCGCGACGATGCCTATGCCGTACGCCACGAGGTATTCGTGCTGGAGCAGGCGGTGCCGGTCGACATCGAGCTCGACGATGATGATCCGTTGGCGGTGCACGCCGTGGCCTATGGCGGCGATGGCGTGCCCGTGGCCACCGGCCGGCTGCTGCCCGACGGGCATATCGGCCGCATGGCCGTGCGCAAGGAGGCGCGCGGCAGCGGCGTAGGAGGCCAGGTGCTGGATGCGCTGATCGCCCAGGGTCATGGCGATGGCCATCGAATGTTGCTGCTGCATGCCCAGACCCACGCCCGCGGCTTCTATGAAACCCACGGATTCACCGCGCAGGGCGAGGAATTCGTCGAGGCCGGCATCGATCACATCGCCATGATCCGTCCACTGCAGGCTTGACGCGCGCCTGGCCTGGCTTGCGGGCGTCCGGCTTGCCCGCACCTGGAACCATCAAAAGAAAAAACCCCGAACGCGTTGCGGGCGATCGGGGTTTTTCTGGCGCATCGCGCAGGTAAATCGCGATGTAGTAATTGGTGCCCAGGAGAGGACTCGAACCTCCACACCTTGCGGCACATGGACCTGAACCATGCGCGTCTACCAATTCCGCCACCTGGGCGCTGGTGTTCGGGCGCGTTGTTGTTTAATCGCGTTTGAACATCAGAGGACGCGGATTATGCACATTTTTCCGGCGGGGTGCAACTTGGGCGAGCGGGTCGCGCGGCCGGCGTGTACACGCTGCCTGCGGCCGCTGACGCATTGCCTGTGCCAGTGGATTCCTGCACTGGACAGCCGCACCCGCGTGCTGGTGCTGCAGCATCCCGACGAGGCGCGCCATGCCCTCAATACCGCCCGGCTGGCGGTGCTGGGCCTGCGCAATGCCAGCCTGTGCGTGGGCCGGCATTTCGATGCCGGATTGTGGCAAGTGCCAGGCTACCAGCCCTGGCTGCTGTTTCCAGGGCAGGATGCCGAGATATTGGCCCCCGCGGATCGGGCAATCGGTCCGGCTGGCAATCCTGTTGCCCATGCGATTGGCAATGCGGCTATGGCTGCGGCTGCCGGTGCGGCACAAGAACCGCCGCGGTTGCTGGTGGTGCCGGACGGCACATGGCGGCATGCGCGCCAGTTGCTGGCTGCCCATCCCGCGTTGGCGGCATTGCCCCGGGTGGCGCTGGCCGGCACGCAGCTATCGCGCTACCGGATACGCCATGCCGAGCACTCCCAAGCGCTTGCCACCATAGAGGCGGTGGCGGGGGCGTTGGACGCGCTGGAGGCGCCCCGGTCGTTCGCCGCGTTGCTCAAGCCTTTCGAGATGCTGGTGGCAGGGCAGATTGCCGCCATGGGACACGAACGCTATGAGCGCGACCATGTGCGGCGTGCCGGCAGCCGGGCGGCAAGGCAGAAATAGGCCGTGCCGGTAGCGGGCGGCCGCCGGAATTGCTGCGTCGAGGAGCGCTTTCCCGCCCAAGAGGGCGCTTAGGGCTCTTAGGGCTCTTAGGGCTCTTAGGGCACTTTGCCCCAGGGACGCCAGGCAAAAACAAACCCCCGGAAGCCTGGGGGCCGCCGGGGGTTGGCTGGTGGCCGGGGCATTGCCCCAACCGCCTGAATTCCGTGGTGCCCAGGAGAGGACTCGAACCTCCACACCTTGCGGCACATGGACCTGAACCATGCGCGTCTACCAATTCCGCCACCTGGGCACTGAGCAAAACCTTACGGGTTTGTATGATACGCTGCAAACAACTAGCGACGCACCATAATGACTTACCATCCGGTCTTGCCTCAGTGATCAGCCTTGGGCAGACCACAGAAGCAAAAGATTATATACAGGATTAGCAACTTTGGCAAAACGATCGAGTAAAGATTCTCATAACAATAACAACGGCAGATCAGGATCCGTCTCGCCCGAAACGCCCCCCGACTTTGACCCCGATGTGCCCTCGCGCGAGGCCATCCTGCAGGCGTTGCGGTCAGCCGGTTCCCCGCTTTCGCCCACCGAACTGGCCGAGCGCATGGGAGTGGAACGGCCGGCCACGCTGGTCGGTTTCGAGCGCCGCCTGGGCGCCATGGAGCGCGATGGCCAATTGATGCCGAACCGCAAGGGCGTGCTGTTGCTGGCCACCAAGCTGGACTTCGTGGCGGGCAAGGTGCAGGGGCACCGCGACGGTTTCGGCTTCCTGCTGCGCGATGACGGCGGTACCGACCTGTTCCTGGCGCCGCGCGAGATGCTCAAGGTACTGCATGGCGATCGGGTGCTGGTCAAGCCTGCGGGCGAGTACCGTGGCAAGCCCGAAGGCATGATCGTCGAGGTCATCGAGCGGCGCACCAACAAGCTGGTGGGGCGTTTTCTGCACGAACACGGCTTGTCCATCGTGGTGCCGGAAGACCAGCGCATCAAGCACGATATCCTGATCCCGCCGGGCGACACCAACGGTGCGCAGCATGGGCAGGTGGTGGCGGTGCAGATCATGGAACAGCCGACCCGCCACACCCAGCCACTGGGCCGCGTGGCCGAAGTGCTGGGCGAGATCGACGACCCCGGCATGGAGATCGAAATTGCGGTGCGCAAGTTCGATGTGCCGGTCGAATTCTCGGAAGCCGCCGCCAAGCAGGCCGCGCGCTTGCCCGATACGGTGCGCAAATCAGACCTGAAAGACCGCATCGACTTGCGCGACGTGCCCTTGATCACGATCGACGGCGAGGACGCGCGCGATTTCGACGACGCGGTCTATTGCGAACCGGTCGAACTGGGCAGCGGCCAGCGCAAGCGGCCGGCCTGGCGCCTGCTGGTGGCCATTGCCGACGTCAGCCATTACGTCACGCCCGACGACTCCCTGGATGACGACGCGCTGGAGCGTGGCACCAGTGTGTATTTTCCGCGCCGGGTGATCCCGATGCTGCCCGAATCGCTGTCCAACGGGCTGTGTTCGCTGAACCCGCAGGTCGACCGGCTGGTGCTGGTGTGCGACATGGTGATCCCGGCCTCGGGCGCCAAGGCGGGCACCATCACGGCCTACCAGTTCTACAACGCGGTCATGCACTCGCATGCGCGCACCACCTATACCCAGATATGGGAAGCCCTGCAGCAGCCGGGCGGGCCAGTGGCGCATGCGCTGGGCGAGGTAATGCCGCATGTGCGCCACTTGCACGAGCTTTACCAACTGCTGGTGCAGCAGCGCAAGAAACGCGGTGCCATCGACTTCGATACGATCGAGACCAAGATCGTATGCAACGAATTGGGCCGCATCGAGCAGATCGTGGGCGTGGTCCGCAACGATGCGCACAAGCTGATCGAAGAAAGCATGCTGGCCGCCAACACTTGCGCGGCCGATTTCATGAGCCGTAGCAAGCACCCGGGCCTGTACCGCATTCACGAAGGCCCCACCCCCGAGCGCCTGACGTCGCTGCGCGAGTTCCTGCGCACCATGGGCCTGTCGATGGGCGGCGGCGAAGCGCCCACTGCCAAGGACTATGGCGAATTCCTCGACAGCGTGCGCAGCCGGCCCGATTTCCAGTTGCTGCAGACAATGTGCCTGCGCTCGATGCAGCAGGCCATCTACAGCCCGGACAACGTCGGCCATTTCGGGCTGGCGTATCCGGCCTACAGCCATTTCACGTCGCCGATCCGGCGCTATCCCGATCTGTTGACGCATCGGGTGATCAAGGCCCTGCTGGCGGGCAGGCGCTATGTCCCGGGCCTGGAAGACCAGCCGCTGGTCATCGGCCGCACGCAACGCGAACACGAGCACGCAACCTGGGAAAAACTCGGCCTGCTGCTGTCTGCCAGCGAACGGCGCGCCGACGAAGCCTCGCGCGATGTCGAGGCCTGGCTGAAGTGCTGGTTCGTCAAAGAACGGGTGGGCGAAGACTTCAGCGGCACAGTGACCGGCGTTGCGAGTTTCGGCGTGTTCGTCACGCTCGATACGCTGCACGTCGAGGGTTTGGTGCACGTGTCGGAACTGGGTGGCGAGTACTTCCAGTTCAACGAAGCGCTGCATGAATTGCGCGGCGAGCGCACGGGCATGCGCTACCGCCTGACCGACAAGGTGCAGGTGCAGGTGGCGCGCGTCGACCTGGAGGCGCGCCGCATCGAGTT
>DASPIV010000317.1:0-5040 GCA_035628955.1 Bordetella sp. | reverse complement strand
GATATCGATGCCGCGCGCGCCGAGTTCTATCCCAACATCAACCTGGTTGCCTTCGCGGGTTTCCAGGCCATCGGCACCGGCAACCTGCTCGAGGCCGGCAGCCGCAGCCTGGGTATAGGCCCGGCCATCACGCTGCCGATCTTCCATGGCGGCGCGCTCAATGCGAACCTGGCCGGCCGGCGCGCCGATGCCGATCTGGCCGTGTCGGACTACAACCAAAGCGTGCTCGACGCGGTACGCCAGGTGGCCGACGCGCTGGACGCCCTGGGCCTGCTGGGCCGCGAGACCACGCAACAACGGCAAGCCCGCGATGCGATCGACGCCGCCTACGGCCTGGCCGTGCAGCGCTATCGCGCCGGCCTGGGCAACTACCTGACCGTACTGGTGGCCCAGACAGGCGTACTGACCCAGGCCCGCCTCGACACCGACCTGCGCTTTCGCGCCTATCAGCTTGATGCCGACCTCGCCTACGCGCTGGGCGGCGGCTACACGCCGCCGGCCGATCGCCAGGCCGCGTCTTCTTCTCATTGACAGATCCGGATCCCGAAGTCATGACCGCAACTCCTGTAGCCAATCCCGCCCGCAAACGCCTGCTGCTGATCGCCGCTGGCGTCTTTATCGTGCTGGCGGTCCTGTATGCCATCTGGTGGGCATTGTTCGGTTCCCGCGTGGAAAGCACGGACGACGCCTACGTACATGGCAACCTGGTACAGATCACGCCGCAGGTGCCCGGCACCGTCATCGCCATCGAGGCGGGCGACACCGAGCTCGTGCGCGCCGGCCAGCCCCTGGTGCGGCTGGACCCCGCCGACGCTGAAGTGGCGCTGCGGCAGGCCGAGGCCCAATTGGCGCAAACCGTGCGGCAGGTGCGCACGCTGTATGCGCAGAACGATTCCCTGGCCGCCGACGTCGATATCCGCCACGCCGATATCGCGCGCGCCCAGGCTGACCTGAATCGCGCCCAGACCGACCTGCAGCGCCGCCAGGCGCTGGCCAAGTCTGGCGGCGTCAGCGGCGAAGAGCTGCTGCACGCCCAGACCGCACTGAAATTGGCGCAGTCCGGCCTGGCCCAGGCCAAGGCGGCCCTGGCGGCCGCACAGGCCCGGCTTGCCACCAACCAGGCCTTGACCGACAACACCACCGTGGCCGACCATCCCGACGTGCGCCAGGCCGCCGCCAGGCTGCGCGACGCCTGGCTGGCCCGCTCGCGCACGGTGCTGCCCGCGCCCGTGGACGGCCTGATCGCACGCCGCAGCGTGCAGGTGGGCCAGCGCGTCGCCCCCGGATCCACACTGATGAACGTGGTGCCGCTGGATCAGGTCTGGGTCGAAGCCAATTTCAAAGAAGGCCAGCTGCGGCGCATGCATCCCGGCCAGTTGGTCACCCTGACGGCCGACATGTACGGCAGTTCTGTCACTTACCATGGCACCGTGGTGGGCCTGGACGCTGGCACCGGCAGCGCCTTTGCACTACTGCCGGCGCAGAACGCCACCGGCAACTGGATCAAAGTGGTGCAGCGCGTGCCCGTGCGCATCGAACTCGACCCCGAAGAACTCAAGACGCACCCGCTGCGCGTCGGCTTGTCCATGGATGTCGAAGTCGATGTCAGCAAAGACGGCGACCAGCTCGCGCCGCTGCCGCAGCGCCATGAACCGGCATGGTCCACCCAGGCCTTTGCCGAGACGCAGGCCGAATCCGACGCCCTGATCGCCAAGATCATCAAGGCCAACCTGGCATCATGAGCATCACGTCCCGTCCTTCTTCGGCGGGCGGCGCACCGCCCCCGCTCGAGGGCGCAACCCGCATCATCGGGTCGATCGCGCTCTCGACCGCGGTGTTCATGAATGTGCTGGACACCTCGATCGCCAACGTTTCGATTCCCACGATTTCGGGAGACCTGGGCGTAAGCACCAGTCAGGGAACGTGGGTCATTACTTCTTTCGCGGTGGCCAATGCGATTACGGTGCCCCTGACCGGCTGGCTGACGCAGCGCTTCGGCCAGGTACGCCTGTTCCTGACCTCGACCTTGCTGTTCGTGATTGCGTCATGGCTGTGCGGATTCTCGCCATCGCTCGAAGCCCTGATCGCGTTCCGCGTGCTGCAGGGCGCCGTGGCCGGCCCGATGATCCCGCTGTCGCAGGCATTGATGCTGGCCAGCTTTCCCAAGTCGAAAGCGGGCATGGCGCTGGCCGTGTGGTCCATGACCACCCTGGTGGCGCCCGTGGCCGGGCCATTGCTCGGGGGCTGGATATCCGACAACTACACCTGGCCATGGATTTTCTACATCAACGTACCCGTGGGCTTGCTGGCGGCATGGATCAGTTGGCGCATCTATCGCGACCGCGAATCGGCCACCCGCAAACTGCCGATCGACAAGATCGGGCTGGTGCTGCTGGTCGTGTGGGTCGGATCGCTGCAAATCATGCTGGATAAAGGCAAAGAGCTGGACTGGTTCGCCAGCCCGGTGATCCTGGGCCTGGCCCTGGTGGCTGTCGTCGCTTTCGTCTTTTTCCTGATCTGGGAACTGACCGACGCCCACCCGGTGGTCGACCTGCGCCTGTTCAAAGAGCGTAACTTCACGGTAGGCGCGCTGACGCTGGCCGTGGCCTATGGCGTCTTCTTCGGCAACGTAGTGCTGCTGCCGCTCTGGCTGCAAAGCAACATGGGCTACACGGCCACCTATGCCGGCCTGGTAACCGCGCCGGTCGGGGTGCTGGCCATCCTGCTCACGCCCATCATAGGCAAGGCACTGGCCACGCACGACGCACGGATACTGGTCACGGGGGCCTTCCTGATCTTCGCGCTGGTGTGCTTCATGCGTGCCGACTTCAATCCGCAGGTCGACATGCGCACGCTGATGATTCCCACCATCATCCAGGGCGCCGCCATGGCTGCCTTCTTCGTGCCGCTGACGTCGATCACGTTATCGGGACTGGAGCCCTGGCGCATCCCGGCGGCGTCGGGCCTGTCGAACTTCGCGCGGCTGACCGCTGGCGCGTTCGGCACATCGATCGCCACCACGCTGTGGGAAAACCGGGCCTCGCAGCATCACGCCCGCCTGACCGAAGTCGCCTCGCCCGGCCATCAACCGTTCGACCAGGCCGTCGCCACCTTGCAGAACAGCCTGGGGATGTCGCACCAGGAAGCCATCACGCGCCTGGACGGCATGATCAACACGCAGGCGTTGACCATGTCGGCGCTGGACGTGTTCTATGCGTCGGGGGTGATTTTCATCTTGCTGACGGGCTTGGTGTGGTTCGCCCACGGACGTGAAAAAGCCGCCGCGGGCGGCGGTGGCGCGGCCGAGGCAGCCGCCAGCGCGCACTGACCCCCGCCTGTCGGCCGTCGGTGCCGGCAAGCTGGCCCCGTCTGGCCTTCAGCCCGCCGCGACCAGCTCGGCAATGGCCTTGCCCACCTCTTGCGTAGCAGCCGTGCCTTTCATGTCGCGGGTACGCGGGCCTTCGGCCAGCACGGTCTCGATCGCACTGACGACAGCCTGGGACGCCTGCGGATAGCCCAGGAAATCCAGCATCAGCGCGCCGCTCCAGATCTGGCCGATCGGGTTGGCAATGCCCTTGCCATAGATGTCTGACGCCGAGCCATGCACCGGCTCGAACAGCGAAGGGAACTTGCGCTCGGGGTTCAGGTTAGCCGACGGCGCGATGCCGATCGTGCCGGTGCACGCCGGCCCCAGATCGGACAAAATGTCGCCGAACAGGTTCGAGGCCACCACCACGTCGAACCAATCGGGGTGCTGCACAAAGTGCGCGCACAAGATATCGATGTGGTATTTGTCCCAGCGCACGTCCGGATACTGGCTGGCGATATCGGCCACGCGTTCGTCCCACCAGGGCATGGAAATGGAAATACCGTTCGATTTGGTCGCGGCAGTCAGGTGCTTGCCGCGCTTTTGCGCCAGCTCGAATGCGAATTTCAGCACCCGATCGGCACCCACGCGGGTGAACACGCTTTCCTGGATCACCACCTCGCGCTCGGTGCCCGCGAACAGCCGGCCGCCACTGTTGGAATACTCGCCCTCGGTGTTCTCGCGCACGATGAAGAAATCGATATCGCCCGGCTTGCGGTCGGCCAGCGGCGACGGTACACCCGGCATCAGCCGCACGGGACGCAAATTGATGTACTGGTCGAAGTCGCGGCGAAAGCGAAACAGCGAGCCCCACAAGGCCTCGTGGTCGGGCACGGTGGCGGGCCAGCCGATGGCACCGAAGAATATGGCTTCGTGGCTGCCGATCTGGGTGGCCCAGTCATCGGGCATCATCTTGCCGTGCTTGGCGTAGTAGTCGCAGCTCCAGTCGAAATGGTCCCACTGGAAGTCGATACCGAAGCGCGTGGCCGCGGCATCGAGTACGCGCAATCCCTCGGGAACCACTTCCTTGCCGATACCGTCGCCGGGGATGACTGCGATCTTGTGTTTAGTTCCTGCCACCGATGTTCTCCAATTGATTTCTGCCTTGGTCCGGCGCGGCTGGCGGCACAGGATGCCGTTAGGCTCCGCTCCACGCCTCGGCGTTCAGTTTATCGCTGTATACGGGCTGGCGCTGCGACCGTTGCACATGCTCCAGCGCGGGCGTAATCACCTGTACCAGCCGGTCGAAAGCGGGCCGGATCTCCGCGTCGGGCACACAAGCGTACCCCAGTAGCAGCCCCGGCCGGGCATCGCGCTCGCTCGCATAGTAGCGGGACAGCGGTCGCGCGTGCAGGCCGAGCGTGCGCGCGGCGATGGAAATCCCCAGGTCGTCGGTACCAACGGGCAAATGCATCACCAGGTGCAGGCCCGCCTCATGGGTCGAGATCGGCCAGTCGGTACCGAAGCGGGCGGTAATGGCTTCGCGCAGCAGCGCCTGGCGGGCAGAATACCGCTGCCGCATGCGGCGGATATGGCTGGCGTAGTGCCCGCCCTCGATGAAGTCCGCCAGCACCGCCTGGTCCATCAGGCGCCCCTCGCGGTATAGCTCGGAAAGCCCGGTGGCCATGTGGCTGGCCAGCGGCTTGGGCAATACCATATAGCCCAGCCGGAAG
>DASPIV010000316.1:0-12847 GCA_035628955.1 Bordetella sp. | reverse complement strand
ATCGTACCCCACCCCCACCGAGGTGTCAGCATGACCCAATCCTCCAGCCTGCTGCCCAAAGCCGAGGCAGATGCCGCGCTTGAAACGGTCCTTCCAGAAGTCCCCTTCGGCCCGGCCTTCATCGACGCGTACCGGGAGCATTACCTTGCCTGGGGCCGCGATTGCTACGCCGCTGGGGCCAAGCTGCGCGAGGCGGGCGAGCCATATGTGTCGGGCAAGAGCTTCACGCGCGCCTGGATCAATCTCGAGGAACTTCCGGGTGGCATGATGACCGGCACAGGTGGTCCGTTTGGCCCGGTCCCGGCCTCCACTTCCTGCTGGATCACCACCAGCGCACTCGAGGCGGAACGGTTGAAGGGGAAAGGGTCGGTGCTGGAGATATTTACTCGCCCAGCCGCGCCCCGTGTCGAGGCGAGCGAGCCTTCGGGTTACGCATATCGGTACCAAGACGCTTTCGGCGGCGGCACGGTTATTCGCTTCAACGGCGGCGGCGAAATCAACGGCGTTCGCCCTATCGAATCCGTGCCGTACTTTTTCTACGCCGCGCCCCAGGCCAGCTTTGCCGACGCCTACGAAGGCGCGCGAGAGGATACGGCGATATGGAAGCGCCGCGCGCTCGAAGCAGAAAACCTGCTGCGGATCGAACGGGATACATCGCGCCGTCTAGTGGCCGAGATAAACGCGCAGAACGGCCCTGTGCGCATGGGTGAACCTGCGCCCCAAGCCAGCGCCGAGGCGGTACGCAAAACCATTGAAACGCTGCAATACGCATATGAGCTTGCCGCCAAGGTATCTGGTAGCGCGCTGCTGGCGGGCGAAGTGAAAGGTAAAGCCGCACGCGACGAGCAATCTGCGCTGGTCTATCACGACGCCTGCATCACGCTTGGCAGCATCGGCGTAGCGCTGGATGAACTGAAATCCACGGCTGCCAAGGACGGCGGGGAGTGCTGCCAGTATTGCGACGGAACCGGAGACGTTCACGACGCTACCGGCGAGTGGCGCGGTTCGCGCGATTGCCAGGTGTCCGCGAAGGGTGCGGAGGATGTGGCTCACGAAATATGGTCGGCAGCGCAACTCGCACAGGGCGAGGGGATAGCGGATGGAGTTGCACGCATTCAAGATATTCTCGACCGCCAGCAGCGCGGCGGGGATGTGGATGAGCGGGCTGCGTTTGAAGCCGCGTATCGGGAGCGCTTCAACGTACCAGACGGCGTGGCCTTATCGTTCCCGGACGTTGGCCCGGCATGGGAGTGGTGGCAAGCCCGCGCCGCCCTGACCGCGCAGCCTGACGTGAACGCGCAGCCGTCGAACGACTCCCCACACTACGAACTGGCGTTCATCTGCCGGGTTCTATCAGGCGACGCCCCAATCAAAGCCGACCTATCGACCGCCCTGGGCATGGCCCGGCGAGTTCGTGTAGCCATGCTGAAAGAGCGGGCTGCCCTGGCCGCGCAGAAGGCGGGGAACAGCCATGAGTGAAATCCTGAATCTCAAGCACATGCTGCCAGAGCGCCTGCATGGTCGATACATCACCGACGACCAGATCAAGCGCGCCCTTCGCTCGCGTGACGCTGACACAGACACGCTTGCCCACGTCCTGGTAAGCGAGCGTCACGGCAAGTTCGATCTGGTTCACCTGGTGGCGTACTTGCTGCGAGAACGGACCATGCAGAAGGCGGGCGATGGGGGTGCGCTGCACCGTCTGGTCGATGAGAAGTTCACCAGCGGCAATGCCATCCCGGTCGAGCGCATCACGATCACGCGGACCGAATACGACGCCGCCCTGGCCGCGCAGAAGGCGGGCGGTGGGGATGCGAAAGATGCAGCGCGGTATCGGTGGCTGCGCAACAGATCGCATTTCGCTGTCAGTACAGGGTGGATCGGATGCATGCAGGTTCATTGCAGGGACGGTGGTTTCCGAGATACGGCCGAGGTTCAGACCGCCGTAGACACTGCCATCGACGCCGCCATGCAGCAGCAGAGCCAGGAGGGGAAGTGATGGAGCGCGGCCTCACCATCCTCCAGCATGCCCTGGGCGTCGATCGCCATGGGCGGGGATCACAATATCGAAACCACTTCGTGACTGGTCCCGGAAGCACGGACTATCCAGATTGCATGGCACTGGTCGAAAGCGGCATGATGCAACGCCGGCCAGGCAGTGAAATCAGCGGCGGAAGCGACATTTTTACCGTTACAGAGACCGGGAAGCAGTACGTCTCGGAACATAGCCCGAAGCCTCCGACGCTCACGCGCGCCCAGCGCCGCTATCGCTACTGGCTCCGTGTGGCCGACTGTTTCCCTGATTGGGAATTTGGAGACTGGCTGCGCTCGCCTTACGCCGCCACGGCGAACGATGGGGAGGCGTGATGGCTGACGGAAACGCCTGGAACTGCTGGCCCTGCTGGCCGGCTATATGCCACTGCGGCAACCCGAAATCCTTGGAGGAATGCCGGAATGTACAAGGATCTGATAACCCAGATGTGGGCCGGATGCGCGATGTGCGGGAAGGCGCCACCAAGCCTGGAGCCACTGACAGAAGGTTGGGTGTGGGACACCGACGAGCCCGACAACCCGTGGCTGTGGTGCCCCCACTGGCACCTGAAGGGCGGCTGCCGGTCGCCCGAGGCGAGCAGCCATGATCAACCGCTACTCCCTCTGCCTGAGCAACAAGTGGACCCCGACCATCCTGGCATCGGCTGAAGAAGTCGAATCCATGCGCCGCGATGGCTACGTGATCGACGAACTGCTTAACCGAGTGCCCCAGTGGCTGCCCTCCCCCCTCGTCCGGCCCTGGTGCTGGGTCCAGGATGGGTGGCGCTGGCTGCGGGTTTTCTGAGGATGACGACATGAGCGAGAATACCCGCGTCTGGTCGCCTGTAACGACCAAACCGTCCCGTCCCAGTCAGTACGACACCCGCATCCATTGCGGCAACGGTCAATACCTAGTGGGCACCCGGCATTACTGGAGCGGCGAGGAATGGCGGTCACGGGGCGGCCGGGCGCCCTCTCTCTTCGGATCCGCGGGTGACCTGGCCCAACAAGAATGGCGGGAGATTCCCGATGGCTAATCGCACTATTACCCTTGCACCAGACGAATTGGCCGAGATCACCGGGAAGACCCGCAAATCTTCCCAGGTCGAAGTTCTCCGCGAACTCGCCATCCCGTTTAAGATTCGCCCGGATGGCACCCCATTGGTGCTACGGGCAGCCATGGAGGCCGCGCTAGGCCATGCGACCAAGAACCAAGGACCGACACCTCCCAAGTTGTGTGTACCTGAAGCACGGCGCGTACTGGTACGTAAAGAACGGGAAATGGCAAAAGCTCGGCACTGACCTGCACAGCGCATTACAGGAATACGCGCGCATCGTCGCAGTGCCGACGAATGGCATGCCGGCCCTGCTGGACGCGGCCTTCCCGTACCTGGTTGAAGGCCGATCGTCCGCCACCGAAAAACAATACGCCGCCAGCCGCGACCATCTGAAGATCGTGTTCAAGAACTTCTACCCGGAGCAGGTGACCCACGGCTCCATCGTCGAAATGATGGATCTGTTCAAGGATCGCAAGGCCGTCGCCAACCGACTGTTGACCGTCCTCAAGCTGACGTTCCAGTGGGCGCTGGACCGTGGCAAGGTGTCGGCCAACCCGGCCATCAGCGTCAAGCGGTACGTTATGCAGGCCCGTTCCAGGTTAATCACGCCGCGCGAATACACCGCCATCTACAAGCATTGCCCCCCGTGGCTGCAGTGCATCGTAGACATGTGCTACCTGACGGGCCAGCGCATTGGCGACGTGCTGAAGATCGAACGGCAGCACCTTTTGGACGAAGGCATCTACATCGAGCAGCAGAAAACAGGGAAAAGGCTGGTGGTGGCCTGGACACCCGAGCTGCGGGCTGTGGTCGAGCGGGCTAAGGGGCTGCAGGGTAAGGTCGCCCACATGCAGTACCTGCTGGGAGGTCGGGGCGGGAAGATACGCCGGCACACGAATGTGTGGCGGGTATTCAAGGACGCGGCAGACGCTGCCGGTGTGGTGGATGTGACGCTGCATGATCTGCGCGCCATGGCGGGCACTGAGGTGGATGCCCAGGGCGGCAACCCGACCGCCCTACTCGGCCATTCCGATACGAGAACGACGCAAAGCTACCTGCGCGACAAGCGCCCCAAGCTAGTGGCCGGGCCTAAGAAAAAGGCTGGATAAAACCTCAGTTTTGGACACCGAGTTTTAGACATCTAATTGACGACCCAAAAATACATCAACAAATTCAATTCGTTATGGGTACGTCATATATTCGGTCATTCCTTGCCCGCGTTGGCGGGAGACGCATCGGACCATATCCAACCCCTACTCAGTGAACAGAGGTCGTAGTGTGGATCGGTGCCGAATCGCCGGCTATTCGCGGATACCGAGGTGGATGGGATGTGCACGCATGAGTAAAAACACGTGTACATCATGATGCCGCACCAACGGCAACGGCCCCCGCGGGGGCCGTTGCCGTGGATGGCCGTCAGGCCTTATTTTTCGGCAGCAGTAGTAATGGCATTACCTGCCCGGGACATGTCTTCGCCCATGCCCGCCACGGTATTGCAGCCTTGCAGCACGACACCGAAAACGATAAGCGCCGTCAGCATGACTTTTCCGCGCATGATTAAGCTCCTGGATCGAGAAGGAATCAGTACTCAGGCGATGCGCACGCGCAGTTCGCCCAGGCCTTCGACGCCACCTGTCATGACGTCGCCCTGCACCACCGCGCCCACGCCTTCCGGCGTGCCGGTGAAGATAAGGTCGCCGGCTTTCAGCTCGAACAGGCCCGACAGGTACGAGATGCTTTCGGGAATGTTCCAGATCATTTGCGAGATGTCGCTGGACTGTTTACGCTGACCGTTGACGTCGAGCCAGATGGCGCCGCGTTCCAGCGTACCCACCGCGCTGCGCGGATGGATGGGGCCCAGCGGCGCGGAATGGTCGAATGCCTTGCCGACTTCCCAGGGGCGCCCTTGCTTCTTGGCTTCGCCCTGCAAGTCGCGGCGGGTCATGTCCAGGCCCAGTGCGTAACCCCAGATGCAATCGTTGGCCTGCTCGACAGGGATGTCCTTGCCACCCTTGCCCAGCACCACCACCAGTTCCATTTCGTAATGCAGGTTGCTGGTCTTGGGCGGGTACGGAATGCTGCCGGTCTGGCCATCGGCCACGGGCACGATGGCATCGGCGGGCTTGCAGAAGAAGAACGGGTCTTCGCGGCCGGTAAAGCCCATTTCCTTGGCGTGCTCGGCGTAATTACGTCCCACGCAATACACGCGGCGGGCGGGAAACAACGTGCCATTTCCGGCAACAGGCAGCCCAACGGGCGGCGACGGAGGGAATACGTAGTCCATGTTCACTTGACCTTGTTGAACGCATGCCGAAAACCGGCACAGTAAGAATTCAATGCGCGAGTTTATCCCTTTTTGCTCTGAAAGGGCCTGGCGGCAAGAACGCGCCGGGCCGCGATACAGGGTGCATCGCGGCCCGGATCGGTATTGCCGGAAAGGTGTCAGTGTTTCAACGCGCGCCGCACGACCCGCCCGGGAATGAAAACCGGTGCGGCTCATCGGGGACGCAGCGGAGCCGGCTTTGCCGCTCCGCCAGCGTCGCCCCTTGAGGGGGGAAGCGCACAGCGCTTCGGGGGTGGGTTTTCACTTCAGCCCTTGCTATAGCGTTCGGCGCTGCGCACGATTTCTTCCTGGGCGGCGTCTACGCCTTTCCAGCCCTTGACCTTCACCCACTTGCCTTTTTCCAGGTCTTTGTAGTGCTCAAAGAAATGCTGGATGCGGCTGATGTCTTCGGCGGGCAGGTCTTCGTACGACTTGATGTGGCGGTATGGCGGATAGAGCTTTTCGACCGGCACGGCCAGCAGCTTGGCGTCGCCGCCCGCTTCGTCATCCATTTCCAGTACACCCAGCACGCGGCAGCGCACCACGGCGCCCACCTGGATGGGGAACGGCGTGACGACCAGCACGTCGGCGGGGTCGCCATCATCGGACAGGGTTTGCGGGATGTAGCCGTAGTTGCACGGGTAGTGCATGGCGGTAAGCATGAAGCGATCGACGAACACGGCACCGGTGTCCTTGTCGACCTCGTACTTGACCGGATCGGCGTTCATGGGGATTTCGATGATGACATTGAAGTCTTCCGGCAGCTTCTTGCCGGAAGACACGCGATCGAGGCTCATGATTCAACCTTGCTTGTTTGGAAGAGAATTGGATTTGTCGGCGTCCGGCTTGGCCTCGGCGGCAGTGTCGGCAGGCGGTCGGGGTGCGGGGGTGCCGTAAGTGGGCACGGGCACGTCGAACGCCGCGACAGGAATCGGCGCGCTGTCGAAATAGTCTTCGATATCGACGGCAGACCGGGCCGGAGCCACGGCCGCGGGCTCGGGTTGCGCGGCGATGGCGCTCTCGCGTTCGGCCTGGCGTGCGTCGGGATCAAGCACGTAATCGGCCGGCACCGCTTGCTGCGATGACAGGCCGGCCCCATAAGAGCGGATATCGAGCGGCGGGCTGGCTTCGGGCGGATAGGCGGAAAACTCGCCTTCGGCGTCCAGATGCAGCGGGTCGGCGGCCATTTCGGCCGCCGGCAGGGCACGGTCGGCGGCCAGCACCGGCAAGGACATGCTGGCGGCGGTTGCCAGGCGCCAATGGCGCACTGCGTCGGCCGGACGGTCCAGGCGGTCGTACAGGCTGCCCAGCAATGCATGGGTGTGGGAATCGTTGCGGAACCCCAGGCTGCGCTGCAGGTACCGTTCGGCCTGGCCCCACAATTGCCCGTTCAGGCATAGCATGCCCAGGGCAGCCAGCAGGTTGGCATCTGCCGGCCGCTTTTGCAGCCAGGCTTCGGCTCGGGCCAGGCGGCGCGGCACCTGGTCGGCATCGCAGCGCGCATAGGCAGCCACCAGCGTAGGCGTGAAGTGCACCGGGACAGCGGCTTCATGCACGCGCTCGGCCTCGGCGGGCTCACCGGCGGCCTCGAACGCGGTGGCCCCGGCCAGCGCGATATCGGGCAGGACCCGTTCATCGTTCTTCAGGTCTTTCCAGATGGAACGCCACGCATCGGTACCCGATGCGCTGGCCGCGCGCAGGCGCGCCGCCCCGGCGGTATCGACCAGGTGTTCGGCCTCGGTCTTGGAAAGCGCATTGCGGCGCAACAGGCCACGCGCCAAAGTGAATACGCGGTCGTGGTGCCCCAGTGCGGCTTCGGCGCGCAGCAACAGCCGCATGGTATGCAGATGGCGCACGCCGCCATCCTGCAACGGTGCCAGCACCGTCAGCGCTTCTTGCGCCCTGCCCTGGTCGAGCAGTTGATCGGCCGATACCGTGGCAATGGCTTCCTGCAAGCCGGCATTGCCATCGGCGTGTTCACGCGCGGAATCCAGCAGGCGGTCGCGGCGCTCGAACTCGCCCAGCCCATGCGCGGCACGCGCCGCGGACAAAGCGGCCAGCACCCGGCGGCTGGGCACGCGAGTTTGCTCCAGCAGCTTGGTCAGGTCTTTTTCAGCCTGGGCATAGCGGCCTTCGAGCAATCCGGTCCAGCCGCGCTCGAGCAGTTCGTGGTCGCGCGCCTGGGCCCGCTGGCCACGCCATGCGCGCATACGATCGGGAATGGCCAGCAGCCAGGCCAGCACGCGCGAGCCCACGTACAGGGCCACGAACAGCCCCAGCACCAGCAGCACCGTAAGCGTCAGCGAAAGTTCGATGCGCCATGGCCACACCAGCACCATCACGTTGCCCGCGTGCGAGCGCAGCACTACCGCCAGCGCAACGGCTACGACGGCAAGCAGCAAAGTCCAGAACCAGGTACGCATGCGTCAGTCCTGTTTGTCGGTCGCGTCGAAACCAGCGGCGCGCAAAGCAGCTACGCCGGCCAGGCTGTCGCTGACATCGGGCAGGCGCACCGCGATGTCCGTCTGCGCCAGGTCTTGCGCCAGCCGCAGCGCGGCCTGTGTATCGGCCGAGCGTGCGTCGTAATAAGTGCGCAGCGCGTTGACGACATTGTCGAGCTCGTTCTTCCAGACTTCGGGCTGGCGCATCAACATGGCCAACTGCGCCGTCATCAGGCGCTGGCGCAAGGCGGCGCGAGCCTGGCCGGCCTGCTCGGCCGACAGCATCAGCGCGGCGGGCTGATCGACACGCTGGATACTGATCAGGTCGCCCAGTTCGTGGGCCAGCACGCTGCCGGCGCGGCCTGGCCATGACGCGATTTCGGCGCGCCAGACCTGCCACCAGGCAGCATCGGCCGGCAATGCCGCACGCGGATCGGTATCTTGCGCCAGGGGAACCGGACGGGCCGCCACTGCGCCGCCGTTGCCGCGCGACTCGCCCGGGGCGGCGGCATCGGGCACCAGCATGGGCGCCTTGGACACCAGCCCCGCCAGGCGATCGATGCGGCCGGATTGGGCCGGAATGTCGATAGTGGCCACCGCGCGCAGCCGGTCGAGATCGCCGTTGATGCTTTGCTGCAGGCCGGCAAAGCGCGGGCGGTCGGCGTGGGCCAGGCGCGCCTGCGCCGTTTCCAGGGCCACGATGGCGTTGTTCACATTGCCGGCCAGCCGTAGTTGCTGGTTGGCCAGCACGAGCAGTCGTTCGATGTCGTTGGCCAAAAGTTCATCGCTGGCCCCCCCGCTGAAAGTCTGCCAGGCTTGCTGCAGGTCATCGTAGCGGCTCTTGGCTTCCTGGGCCTGGTTTTGCAGTTCGCCCATCCGCCCCGCTTGGGCCTGGGCCAGAGCCAGGGCTTCGCGTGCCTCTTTGCGGCTTTGCGCGGCAGATTGTTCCAGGGTATCGAGGCGCGTGGCCACCTCGCGCCCGGCCGCCAGGAACTGCTTGCGCTGCATCCACAGCGCCCAGCTCAGCCCCACGGCCAGCAGCAGCACGATGATCAGCGCCACGGTCAGGGTACCTACCGCGCTGGACGGCTTCCTGGCCTGGGCACTGGACGCGCGGGGCGACGGCGAGGCGGGCGATCCTGTGCCCGGGGCTGCCGCCGAGGCGGCCGATTCGGTAGCGGGGGTCTGGTCTGTCATAGACGCGATTGTATTCGGTGAAAAGCCAAAACTTCGATTCAAGCGGCAACAAAAGCGGCAAGGATCGCTTCATCGGCAGGCAAGCAGATTTGTACCACCCGGGCCGGCGGGTCGCCACCGGCGTCGTGGAGCAGGCGCTGGGCCAGCGCAGGATGCGTGACGATGCAGGGGCAATCGCGCCACCACGCCTGCAACCCGTGCTGCCCGATGTGGGCCTGGACGGCGGCCAGGCCTTCGCCGCTGGTCAGTAGCCAAGTGGGGCGCATTCCCAGGCGGGCCCATTCGTGTAGTTGCTGCACGGCCTCTGCCGGCCAGGATGCAGGCTGGCGTCGATAGGCGGCATGCCGCACTACTTGCGCCCCGGCGGCCGCAAGCTGGTCGGACAGCCAGTCGCGTCCTTGCGTGCCGCGCACCAGCAACACCCTGCCCGGCATTTCTCCGCGCGTACGCAGCACGGCCCACAGCGCTTCGGAATCGTGGGTCAGCGCCTCGGGCGGGGGGCACAACACTGTTGTATCCGCGCCAAAGCCCGGCAATTCGCGCAGGGCGCGCGCGCTGGCCGGACCCACGGTGGCTGCCGGTGTGGTGGCCGGCCAGGTGGCCTGCCCAGCCACGTCACGCAATTGCGCCATGTACAGCCGTGCCGCGTTGCCGCTGACAAAAACAACCAGGTCATAATCTTGCGGCAATGGCAACAGCCCCGCCTGGACAGGCATGGGCTGGATTTCGAGCGCAGGCAACTCCAGCACCTGCCAACCCGCCGTGCGCAACGGATGCGCCAGTGCTTCGTTGCGGCCGTCGGGCCGGGTCAGGATGGCAATGCGCGGCATGGGCACTTCCATAGGCAGCCCCGATTGATGGCGTGCGGCCGCATTCGACGGGTGGCGCACAGCCGCACTTACGATGCGGGCGGGTCTTGCAGTTCGGCCAGAATGGCGCTGGCGCCGTTGGACAGCAAGTCTTGCGCGGCAGCCTGCCCGATGGCCAAGGCCTGCTCGGCAGGCCCGGCGTGCTGGCAATGGATCACGCGGGTGCCGTCGGGCGAGGCCACCAGGGCACGCAGCGTCAGGGTATCGCCATCCAGTTGGGCATAGGCGGCCAAAGGTACTTGGCACGATCCACCCAGGGCGCGCGATACGGCGCGTTCGGCCACGACGCACGCTGTGGTGCGCACGCAGGCCAGCGGCGCCAGCCAGCCCCGCAGATCGTTGCGGTCGTTACGGATCTCGATGCCCAGCGCCCCTTGCCCGGCGGCCGGCAAGCTGTCTTCGGGCTCGAGCAGGCTGCGAATTCGCTCAGCCAGGCCCAGGCGCTGCAGGCCGGCGGCAGCCAGTACGATGGCGGCGTAATCGCCACCGTCGAGCTTGCCCAGGCGGGTATCCAGATTGCCACGCAGCGGCTTGACCGACAGGTGCGGATAGCGCTGGCGGATCTGCGACTCGCGCCGCAGGCTCGAGGTACCCACGACCGCCCCGGCGGGCAGGTCGGCCAGCACGGAGTACTGGTTGGAGACGAATGCATCGCGGGGATCGGCCCGTTCAAGAACGGCGCACAGTTCGAATGGCGCCTGCAGGTCGACCGGAACGTCTTTCAGCGAATGGACGGCCAGGTCGGCCCGGCCGTCGAGCAGCGCGGTTTCGAGCTCTTTGATGAACAGACCTTTGCCGCCCACCTTGGAGAGCGTACGGTCCAGGATCTGGTCGCCGCGGGTGGTCAACGTAAGGAGTTCGACGGCGCAGTCAGGGTACAGCGCGCGCAGGCGGTCGCGCACGTGCTCGGCTTGCCAAAGGGCAAGCCGGCTGGCGCGGGTGGCGATGACAAGGCGTTGCGGAGCGGACACGACCTGCGTCAGGCCAGGCTGGAGAAGATCACCGAGGCGATGACGCCCAGGATGGCCAGCACCAGCAGGCCTTGCAGCAGGCTCAGGCCTGACTCGGGGTTGTCGCTTTTACGCAGACTCATGGGCAGATTCCTTGGAAGCATTCTTACGGCTGGCAAACCACCGACCCACAAGAATGACCAGGAGTGCGCCGATGACTTCGGCAGCGATTTTAACCGTAGTCGGCTGCGGGCCGAATTGATTCACCACGACCACGTCGGTAATGACCATGCCGCCCGCGATCCAGCCCAGCAGGCCCGCGCCGAAGGTAACCACCAGCGGATAGCGGTCGATGAGCTTGAGCACCAGGGTGCTGCCCCAGATGATGATGGGCACGCTGACGATCAGGCCAAAGGCGACCAGCCCGATCTGGTGGCCTTCGTGGGCATTCTGGGCGGCGCCCGCAATCGCGATGACGTTATCCAGGCTCATGACGAAGTCGGCCACGATAATGGTCTTGATTGCCGTGGCAATGGATGTGCCGCCCTTGATATTGCCGTGCGCATCGTCTTCGGGTATCAGCAGTTCGACGCCGATCCAAAGCAACAGCAGGCCGCCGACGATCTTCAGGAAGGGGATGGCCAGCAGGGTCAGGGCGAAGGCGATGAGCACCACGCGCAGGATGATGGCGCCGGCGGTTCCCCACAATATGCCTTGCATACGTTGCTTGGGCGCCAGATTGCGGCAGGCTAGCGCGATGACCACGGCATTATCGCCACCCAACAGGATGTCGATAAGAATTATCTGGAACACCGCCGCCCAACTCAGCGTCTGGAAAAACTCAAGCACTTTAGACCCCCCGGGGATTTATTCAATGAAACAGGGACAAGGCGCCGGCCGCGCACCGGCGCGGGTGGCTTGCGCAAGTTGCGTGCCACCCTGCATGTCGAATTTATTATTGTAGTTCAGCTTTGCGTCAGTACCTTTTGGCGCGCCAGGAAAATTTTTCCGAGCACCAGCACGACCAGAGCGCCCACCACCCCGGTAATAAGGGCCAATTGGTGCTGCGTCAATCCCAGGGCCGTATCGATGCGGGCCACGGGCTCTTGCAGCGCGGGGTCGCCCACCAGCAGTTCACCGGCAATGAAGCCCAGCAGCGCTGCGCCCACCCAGATGATGACGGGGAAACGCTCGATGACCTTGAGCAATAAGGTGCTGCCGAAAATGACCAGCGGAATGCTGATCGCCAAGCCCAGGACCAGCAGTGTGGTGTCTCCCATGGCAGCGGCGGCCACGGCTACGACGTTGTCCAGGCTCATGACCAGGTCGGCGATCATGATGGTACGAATGGCGGCCATCAGGCTGCCATGATTCTTGCCCGCGCCGTCTTCCTCGCCTTCGGGCAACAGCAGCGATACGCCGATATAAACCAGCAGCAGCGCCCCGATCAGCTTCAACCAGGGCAACAGCAACAGCTTGGCCGCGACCAAGGTCAGGATGATACGCATGATGATCGCGGCGGCAGAACCTACCACGATAGCCTTTTTCTGCTGCACGGGAGGCAGCGAGCGCGCGGCAAGCGCGATAACCACGGCGTTGTCGCCGGACAGCAGGATATTGACCCAGATGATTTGCAGCAGGGCAATCCAGAATGCGGCTGATGTGAGTTCCATTCCTCTCTTTCCTAGATCCCCTAGGTGTGAATAAACATGGACGTACAGGCCATTTTCCTATGCGCGAGCAATGTGATTGGCCGTTGCCGGGTGCCTGGGCGCCCGGCGGATTGTTGTAGATGTACGCGATATGCCGGCCCATTATTATATTTTGCCGGGCCGGCCAGGCAGCACGCGCGCGCCCTGCCCGTGAAAAAAGCCCGCCGGAGCGGGCTTTCCGGGGCAAAGTGCGCGCCCTGATTACAGCACGGACTTCAGCAGCTTGCCCATTTCGGACGGATTGCGCGTGGTACGGATGCCGCACG
>DASPIV010000315.1:0-4225 GCA_035628955.1 Bordetella sp. | reverse complement strand
GGGTGTTGTCGGGCAAGGCCAGTGAATTGGCCGGCAAGGTCGAGGCCGGCGAGCTGGACGCCGCATTCGTGGTGGAAAGCCGGCGCAAGATCGCCAGCACGCACTGGACTCCTTTGTACGAAGAGCCGCTGGTCGTGGTGGCGCCACCCTCGGCCACCGGGCACACGGCGCATGCGGTGCTGGCGGCCAATCCGTTCCTGCGCTTTGACCGTACCCAGCGCACGGGCCGCCAGATCGACCGGGTGCTGCGCCGCCTGGGCGTGCCGGTAAGCGAGTTCCTGGAACTGAACGCCATCGAAACACTGGTGGAGCTGGTTCGCCAGGAAGTGGGCGTGGCCCTGCTGCCGCTGCTCAACGGCTCGACCTGGCAGGCCAGCCCGGACCTGCGCATTCTGCCGCTGCCCGATGAAGCGGGACAGCCGACACGCAGCATCGGGATGCTGGAGCGGCGCGACCATGCCCGGCAGGCCATCACACGCGAAATATGCGGGCAAAGCCTGGCGATGTTCCGGATACGGGCGCAGGCGGCCACAGCTTGATTGCGTGTGGCGGTGTTTTTTTCTTCTGGCGTCGGAGCGAACGGCGTGCTTGCATGCTTGCCGCCATCGTGAAGAAGAGAAAAAAGTTCAGGGCCGCTCGCGCCTGCCGCCCTGCGCGGCAGGCGCGAGCATTCGCGCGGTGACAGGCCGATGGTCTTGACGGTGTTGGACACGTAATTGCCAGCAAGGAGAGACAGCCCGAACCGAATTGCTTCAAGCGCCTTACACATGCGACCGCGCGAATGGTTATTGAAGCTGCGCAGGGCAGCTTCAATAGCCGGCCCCGCATTTTTCTTCTTTTCAAGGGCGGCGACCCAAGCACGCAAGAACACAAGTGGTCCCGGCGATATGGCGCATTGCATTCACTGCAAGTCGGATCAGGCTGGCGCGAGCGCCGCGGCGCCTCGGGACCGGACCCGGGCGCGCTGGGCGCTCGGACGGTTCCGTGAAGCCAAGGCGCTCGCGCCAGCCTGATCCGACGCCAGTAGAACAAGACCTCTAACTCGGCAAAGCACCCACATATTCCTGTCACACCAATCGGTTAGCGTCCCCCCGTCAGCAACCTACTCTCACTCCAGTATGCGTCCACATATTCCCCCTGCCCCGCGTGCCTTGCGTGTCTTGGCTATTGCCGCGACGGCAGCGGGAGTCGGCTTATGGAGCGCCATATTGCTGGCGCCCGATCCGGCATCGTTGCCGCCGGCCCTGTCGATGTCCGGACCGCAAGCCTCGGACACGCGCGCCGTGGCGCTGCTGTTCGGCACCGATGGCGTCATCGATACGCAGATCGCAGTGCTGGGATTGATCGCGGCCGGGACGCAGGGGTCGGCTGTGCTCAGCGTGGACGGCGGCCCCGCGCGCGCCTATCGCGTGGGCGCGCAGATCGCTCCCGGCCTGGCCCTGGCCGGCGTTTCACCGGCCGGCGTCGAGCTGGACCGCAACGGGGCGCTGGTGCGCGCAGCGGCGCCGGTGCTCGCGCCCGCGCCGCTGGGTTTCGTGCCCGCGCCTTGAGCGGGTGGCGACAGTATTACTGTCATATTCCTGACGCATCATGCCCGCTTTCCATGTATGAGCGGAGAGTTTTCGTGCGTCAGTTTCAGCGCCCGCGCGCCCGGCAACAGGGGTTCACACTGATCGAGATCATGGTGGTGATCGTGATCATGGGGATCCTGGCCGCATTGGTCGTACCGCGCGTGCTCGACCGGCCAGACCAGGCACGCCGCGTGGCCGCACGGCAGGACATCAGCGGACTGATGCAGGCCCTGAAACTGTACCGCCTGGACAGCGGCCGCTATCCGTCCACCAGCCAGGGGTTGCAAGCCCTGGTGCAGCGCCCCGAAGGCGCGCGCAACTGGCGGCCGTACCTGGACCGCCTGCCCAACGACCCTTGGGGCCATCCCTATCAGTACCTGAATCCAGGGGTCAAGGGCGAGATCGACGTGTTCACATTCGGCCCCGACAACAAGCCAGGCGGGGAGCAAGACGATGCCGACATCGGTTCGTGGGACCTTTGAGCACGGATTCACGCTGATCGAAATGCTGGTGGTGGTGGCCATCATCGCCATCGCGGCATCCATGGTGAGCCTGTCGGTGGCCTCTTCGTCCGAGCGCGCGCTGCGCGCCGATGCCGAGCGCCTGGTCGACGCTTTTGCCGTGGCGCAGAGCGAGGCACGCAGCGACGGCCGCGCCATACGCTGGCGTGCCGATGCCCGGGGCTGGTCGTTCGAGCGCCGCGGAAGATCGCCTCGCTTGTCGGCACAAGACGATGGCCCGCACGCACCGGACCGCTTCGAGCAGGACCCCGCCCTGCGCGCGCAGGGCTGGCGTGCGCCGCCGGTGTCCTGGCATATGATGCCGAACCGCCCGGTCCTGTTCGGCACCGAATGGGTCGCCGATCCGCTGGTACTTGAATTGACCGCGCAAGGTGACACGGTTCGTATCGAACGTGACGCGGCAGGTGGCTATGCCATCCATTAGGCGCCGCCGCCCCGCGGCCGCCCAGCGCGGCTTCACATTGATCGAAGTGCTGGTGGCGCTGGCCATCATCGCGGTGGCCATGGGCGCGGCCGTGCGCGCCACGCAGGTCATGCTGGACAACAATCGCGCCATCCGCAACAAGACGCTGGCATTGCTGGCGGCCGAGAACGCATTGGCGCAACTACGCCTGGAACAGTCGTTTCCGCGCGCCGGCACCCAGACGCAGCCCTGCCCCCAAGGCGCGCTGCCCTTGCGCTGCGAGCTGGAAATCCGCAATTCGCTGAACCGCAATTTTCGCCAGGTCACGGTGCATGTGCGCGACCCCAGCCAGGATGGCGCCACGCTGGCCGAACTGACCGGCCTGCTGTCCCGGATCCGATGACACGCCGGCACGCCACACACCGCCAGCGCCAGCAAGGCTTCACCTTGATCGAGGTGCTGATTGCGATTGCACTGATGGCGCTGGTCAGCCTGTTGTCCTGGCGCGGCCTGGAGCAGGTGTCGTCCGCGCGCGAATGGCTGGACAGGCAGACGCAGGACCAGGCCGTGGTGCTGCGCACCCTGGGCCAGGTCGAGCGCGACCTGAACCGGGCCTATGTGGGCGCACCGGCCCAGGCTGGCGGCACTACGCTGCTGCCGCCCGGTATCACCGTGGCGCGGTCGGCTGGCGCGGCATTGCTGGATATTGTGCGCGCCACGCCCGAAGGCGGCCTGTGGCAGCGCATTACCTGGCGTTTGCGGCCCGATGGCCTGTGGCGCTACAGCGGCATGCCGGCGGCGCGCTATCCGCTGCCCGAGCCGGATACGGGAGTCTTGCTGATGCCAGGCGCCACGGGCCTGGACCTGCGCGCCTGGGTGCCCGGGCGCGGATGGCTGGACCCGGCGCGACCGGAAACCACCCGTGCCAGCGGCCTGGAGCTTGCCATCACGCGCGACAGCCGCGGCCAGCCCGAACGCTATACCCGCATCGTGGTGCTGCCATGACTCGTGCACGGGCAGGCCAACAAGGCATGGCGGTCGTAAGCGCACTGATCGTGGTTGCCATCGTGGCGGCCCTGACCAGCGGACTGTTCCTGCGCCAGGCCTCGGCCATCCGCCAGGTGGAAAACGAACAGGCGCGCGTCCAGGCGCGCTGGCTGCTGCTGGGCGGCATCGATTGGGCACGCCTGATCCTGCGCGACAATGCCCGGCAGGAAGCCACCGTCAGACGCGGCCAATTGTGGTCCACGCCGGTGCTCGACACACGTATCGACGGCGGCGACGGCGCGGCGGCCGCGGTGTTTTCCGGCGGCATCCAGGACGAACAAGGCAAGTACAACCTTTACAACCTGGCCCGGCACGGCCTGGTCGACGACACGCAGGTCGAGGTGTTGGCCCGCCTGCTGGCCAGTCTGGGGCTGCCCGACGCCCTGGCGCCGCAATTGGCCGATCAGGTCGCGTTGACGCAGGGCCGGCTTCCGGAGGAAGCCCAGCCGCCGGGCGGCACCGCCGCCGGCGCGCGCGCCCCGCAGCCGCGCGGAATCGACGATCTGGCTGCGCTGCTGGGAGTCGATGCCGCGGGCCTGCAAGCCATGCGCCGCACCATGACGCTGCTGCCCGAACCCAGCCTGGTCAACGTCAATACCGCCGAACCCGAAGTGATCGCCGCGCTGGTGCCTGGGCTGAGCCTGGCACAGGCGCGTGCCGTGGCGGGCGACCGCGATCGCGGT
>DASPIV010000314.1:0-9846 GCA_035628955.1 Bordetella sp. | reverse complement strand
GAGCAAGGCCGGCGCGATTGTGCTGGCCTGGGGCAACTTCCTTACGATTCTTATCAATTTCGTCTTGCTGGCGCTGGTGGTGTTCATCATCGTCAAGGCGATCAATTCGGCGCGCCGCAAGGAAGAAGCCGCGCCGGCCGCGCCTGCCGCGCCACCCGAAGATGTGGTGGTGTTGCGCGAAATCCGCGACCTGCTCAAGAAATAACCCGCCGCGCGGTGCCGGCCCTACACGGGGTTGTCGATATCGACGAACTCGACCCGTATGCCGAATTGCTGCGCCACGGCCTGGCCCAGGGCCTGGATGCCGTAGCGCTCGGTGGCGTGGTGGCCGGCGCCGATGAAGCCGGTGCCGGTCTCGCGGGCCAGATGCACGGTGGGCTCGGAAGCCTCGCCCGTGATGTAGGCGTCTGCGCCGGCCTGCACGGCGTCGTCCAGCATGCTCTGGGCGGCTCCGGTGCACCAGGCCACCCGCTTGAGCGGGCGGTCGGGTTGTCCCACGACCAGCGGCGCGCGTCCCAGGCGCTGGTGCACGCGCTGGGCCAGCGCGTCCAGTGTGTGCAGGCCGGGTGCGCTGCCCAGCCAGATCAGGTTGTCGGGCCCGCAAGTCAGGGGGGCGCCGTTCGCATCGGCGTCGGGCGTCAGGCCCAGCACGCGTGCGAGCTGGGCGTTGTTGCCCCATTGCGGATGGGCGTCCAGCGGCAGGTGGTAGGCGTACAGGTTCAGCCCGTGTTCCAGTACCAGGGCCAGGCGGGTACGGCGCGGGCCGCGTACCCGCGGGTCTTCGTTCTTCCAGAACCAGCCGTGGTGCACCAGCACGGCGTCGGCGCCGCGCTCGATGGCGGCGCGCAGCAGCGCCTCGGATGCCGTCACGCCGGTGATAATGTGGCCTACGCGCGGCTTGCCTTCGACCTGCAGGCCGTTGGGACAGTAATCTTTGAATCGCGGCGCTTGCAGCGTGGCATCCAGCCAGGCCGCCAGTTCGCGGGTGTCGATTGTTTTCATTGCCTACCTTGTCAGGATCATGCGTCGCTACTGGCTGATATTCGCTCAGGCCGTCACGGTGTGTCTGGCCATTTTATTCGTGGTGACTACTTTGCGGCCCGATTGGCTGCGCCTGTCGGCTCCGGCACCAGGTACGGCCACGCAGCCCGCGGCGGCGGTGCCCGGCGTGGCGTCGTATGCCGCGGCGGTGGCCAAGGCGGCGCCGGCGGTGGTCAACGTGTTCACGTCCAAGCATGTCAACGTGCCTATCGTGCCGCTGCCCGACGACCCGATGCTGCGCCAGATGTTCGGCCAGGTGCCCGGCCTGAGCCGCCGCGAGGCTTCTACTAGCCTGGGTTCTGGGGTCATAGTCAGCAGCGAAGGCTATGTGCTGACCAACTACCACGTGGTCGAGGCGGCCGATGCCATCGAGGTTGCGCTGGCCGACGGCCGGCGTAGCAGTGCCAAGGTGGTGGGAGCCGACCCGGACACCGACCTGGCGGTTTTGAAGCTGGATGCCAGTACACGGCCGCTGCCGGTGGCTGCGCTGGCGGCCGACCGCAGCTTGCGCGTGGGTGATGTGGTGCTGGCCATCGGCAACCCGTTTGGCGTGGGCCAGACCACCACCCAGGGTATTGTGTCGGCGCTGGGCCGCAACGGATTGGGCATCAATACCTACGAGAATTTCATCCAGACCGATGCGGCCATCAATCCCGGCAATTCGGGCGGGGCGCTGATCGATACGGAAGGCAATCTGGTGGGTATCAATACCGCCATCTATTCCGAGTCGGGCGGCTCGCTGGGCATCGGCTTCGCCATCCCGGTGGATGCGGCGCGCAAAGTCATGGACGATATCGTCAAGACCGGATCGGTGCGGCGCGGCTGGCTGGGTATCGAGCCGCAGGACATCACGCCTGAATTGGCGCGCGCCTTCGATCTGCCCGCCGATACGCGCGGGGTGGTGATCGCCGGGGTGATACTCGGCGGCCCGGCCGGCAAGGCGGGGCTGCGCGTGGGCGATATCGTGCAAACGGTCGGCGGCGCGCAAGTGCAGGACACGGTGTCGATGCTGCGCCTGATTGCCGCGCTGGCGCCCGGCGAGAAGGCCACGATAGGGATTCTGCGCGGCGGCAAGACGCGCGATGTGACGGTGGCGGTGGGCACGCGCCCGGCACGGCCGCGCTAGCGTGCCGGTGCCGATGTGCCAGTGCTAGTGCTAGTGCGCGGTGTTGTTCGGCGAGGCGGGCGGTTCGATGCCGTTGGCGATGAGCCTGACGATGGCCACGACTTTCTTGCGGGCGTCGGCCGGCATTTTGCTCATCAGGGAATACAGTTCGGCGGCATAGCCGTCGGGCGCCGTGGCGTCGACCGATGGGCATAGCGGTATGCCGATGGGGTATGCCGGGGTGTCGACGCCGTCGGTCAGCCAGGGAACGGTGGTATCCAGTGCATGGGCCAGGCGCAGCAGTGTGCTGCGCGCGGGCGAGTAGGCGTCTTTGCGGGTAAGGATGCGGTGGATGGACGACTGCGGCACGCCCGAGATGCGTGCCAACTGGTTCTGGCTTTTGATGCCGCGCCATAGCATTCGGGCGCGCAGGCGTTGTGCGAGCGTCATGCCTGACAATTTACGAGTGCGAGCCAAAGCCCGGCAATAGGCTCGGGCTCGATTTATTGCGCTCGATCACGTATGGCCGCCACAGGCCGTGGCCAAGCCGCTTGTGTCAGCGATGTTCGGTGAGGCTGTCGGAGGCGTCTTCGGCGTCTTGGGCTTTCTGGCCCGGGGTGACCAGGCGCGCGCACAGCAGGCCCACTTCATACAGCAGCACCAGCGGCACGGCCAGCATGAACTGGCTGACCACGTCGGGCGGCGTGACCACCGCGGCGATGACAAACGCCCCGACCACCACGTAGCCCCGCGCGCTGCGCAGCTTGTGGAGTTCGACAATGCCGGTCTTGACCAGCAGTACCACCGCTACCGGCACTTCGAAGGTGATGCCGAAAGCCATGAACATGGTCATGACGAAGCTGAGATAGGCTTCGATGTCGGGCGCGGGCGTGATGGACTGCGGCGCGAAGGTCGCTATGAAATGGAAGACGGTACGGAAGACGAAGAAATAGCAGAACGCCATGCCCAGGATGAACAGCAGTGTGCTGGACACGATGAGCGGCAGGGCCAGGCGCTTCTCGTGCCGGTACAGGCCCGGGGCCACGAAGGCCCATGCCTGGTACAGCACGACGGGTAGCGCAACCACGAAAGCCGCCATCAGCGTGACCTTGACCGGCACCATGAACGGTGTGATGACGCCGGTGGCGATCATGCGCGTGCCTTCGGGCAGCGAGGCCAGCATGGGCTGGGCCAGCACGTCGTAGATGATCGAGGCACCGGGGTAGATGAACAGCACCACGAAAATGCCGATCACGGCGAACGCTGCCTTCATTAGGCGGCTGCGCAACTCGACCAGATGGGAAATGAAGGTTTCTTGCGGCTGTTCCTGGTCCAGCTCGTCGTGCTTGGCTTCCTGGGTCACGGCGTGGTACCCGCTTTGGGTTGGGCGGTGGGGGCCGGGTCGGCCGGGGTTGCGGCGGGCGATGGCGGGGGCGTAGCGTTGTCGGCCGCGGCGGGTAGTTGGGCGGCCGGCGGCTCGGCAGCGGGGCTGCCCGAGACGGCCTGCGTGGCTTCGCGCGCGGTGTCGTTCAGGCTGCTGCGCAGCGAGCTTTCGGTGTCGCGCATCGACGACTGCATGCTGTTGGCGGCGTCGTCCATTTCGCTCTTGAATTTACGCAGGTCATCGAGTTCGATCTCGCGCTGGATGTCGCCTTTGACGTCGTTGACGTAGCGTTGGGCACGGCCGAGCAGATGCCCGACGGTGCGCGCCACTTTGGGCAGCCGTTCGGGCCCGATGACGATCAGCGCGATGACGCCGATTACCATCAGCTCAGTGAAACTGACATCAAACATGCGACATCTGCTCGCTCAAAAAGGGACGGAAGCAATGCCGCCAGGCATTGCTTCGGGAAGATGCTGTGCGGGGATCAGGAGTTGGTTTTCTCTTTGGCCTGGACGTCGATGGTGTCGTCGGCGGCCTTTTGTTGTGTGACCTGTTCGGCCGGCTTGTCGGTATTGGCGTCTTTCATGCCTTCTTTGAAGCCTTTGACTGCGCCGCCAAGATCACCGCCGATGTTGCGCAGTTTCTTGGTACCGAATACGAGGGCAACGATGACCAGTACGATCAACCAATGCCAGATGCTGAAGCTACCCATGATGACGGTTCTCCGTGATTATGCGTTGGGAGCCACGCGCCCTTTCCAGGGACGCTGACCGCCAATAATATGGAAATGCAGATGAGGGACTTCCTGGCCGCCTTCGGCACCGGAATTGGCCAATAGCCGGAAACCCCCTTCCGGACCCGGGCGGCAGCCGTTGTCGGCGGCCAGGCGGGATGCCAAAGTAACCATTCTACCCAACCAGCCGGCGTCATCGGTGCCGATGTCTTGCAGCGAGACGACGTGGCGGCGCGGAATCAGTAGCAGATGTACTGGTGCCGCCGGGTTGATGTCGTGGAACGCGACGAATTCTTCGTCCTCGTAGACCTGCTTCGAGGGGATTTCGCCGCGGGCGATCTTGCAAAAGAGACAGTTGTCGCTCATTTCAGGTTCCGTGCTCAGGACGCGGGGCGCCGTGCTTTTTCTTCCAGGCCCGACAGGCCTTCCCGGCGTGCCAGTTCGGCCAGCACGTCTTCGGGCCGCAGATTGTAGTGAGTCAAGGTGACGAGGCAATGAAACCACAAGTCGGCGGTTTCGCTGATGATGCGTTCGGGTACGCCATCTTTCGCGGCCATGACCAGTTCGGTGGCTTCTTCGCCGATTTTTTTAAGGAAGGCGTCGGGCCCCTTGGCCAGCAGCTTGGCCGAGTAGGACGTTTGCGGATCGCCACCGCGGTCCGGGCGGCGAGTGGCCAGGGTGTCGGCGATGCGTGCCAGCGTGTCGGCGGTGGACGGGGCGGTACTCATTTGTAGATTTGTTCCGGGTCTTTCAGGACGGGGTCGACCGTGACCCATGACGCGCTGCCCGCGGGCCCTTCCAGGCGGCGGAAGAAGCAGCTGGCGCGGCCGGTGTGGCAGGCAATGCCGCCTTCCTGGTGCACCTTGAGCAGGATGACGTCGCCATCGCAGTCCAGGCGCAGGTCGTGGACGGTCTGGATATGGCCGGATTCTTCGCCCTTGCGCCACAGGCGCTGGCGCGAACGCGACCAATACACCGCGCGGCCGGTGGCGGCGGTTTCGGCCAGGGCTTCGTGGTTCATCCAGGCCACCATCAGGATCTGGCCGTTGTCGGCGTCCTGGGCAATGGCGGGGATCAGGCCGTTATCGTCGAAGACGACGTCGGCCATCCAGGCGGGATCGTTTTCCATGGGTGCAGTCTAATCCAGTCTGACGGCGATGCCTTGATCGGCCATGTAGGCCTTGCATTCACGCACGGTGTGCTGGCCGAAGTGGAAGATGCTGGCGGCCAGTACGGCGCTGGCGCGCCCGGCGGTTACCCCATCGGCCAGGTGCTGCAGGCTGCCCACGCCGCCTGAGGCAATGACGGGTACCGGTACCGCGTCGGACACCGCGCGGGTAAGTTCCAGATCGAAACCGGCCTTGGTGCCGTCGCGATCCATGCTGGTCAGCAGGATTTCGCCGGCGCCGTAGGCCGCCATGCGGCTGGCCCATTGCACGGCGTCCAGGCCGGTGGACTTGCGGCCGCCATGGGTGAAGACTTCCCAGCGGGCCGGCTCGCCTTCTGCGGACACACGGCGGGCATCGATGGCCACCACGATGCATTGCGAGCCGTGATAGCCGGCGGCCGCGCGCACCAGTTCGGGATTGGCCACGGCCGCGCTGTTGATACTGATTTTGTCGGCGCCGGCATTGAGCAGGCGCTGTATGTCGGACACCTGGCGGACGCCGCCGCCCACGGTCAGCGGAATGAACACCTGCGAGGCCACTTGCTCGATGATGGGCAGGATCAGGTCGCGGCCGTCGCTGGTGGCGGTGATGTCCAGGAACGTGAGTTCGTCGGCGCCCTGTTCGTCGTAGCGGCGGGCGATCTCGACCGGGTCGCCGGCATCGGCCAGGTTGACGAAATTCACGCCCTTCACCACCCGGCCCGCCGTGACGTCCAGGCAGGGGATGATACGGCGCGTCAGCGAGGTGGACGCGGCCGCGCCCTGCCCGGCGGCACTGGAGGTGATGGCGGTGTTCATTGGCTGAGTTCGTCGGCGCGGGCCTGGGCCACCTGGAAATCGAGCGCGCCTTCGTAGATGCTGCGGCCCAGGATGGCGCCTTCGACGCCCTCGTCTTCGACCGCGCACAGGGCTTCGATGTCCTGGATGCCGGCGATGCCGCCCGAGGCATACACCGGGATGCGCACGTGCTGCGCCAGCCGCACGGTGGCGTCTACGTTAACCCCCGACAGCATGCCGTCGCGGCTGATGTCGGTGTAGATGATGGCTTCGCAGCCGTAGTCTTCGAACTTCTTGGCCAGGTCGAGCACGTCGTGGCGGGTGAGCTTGCTCCAGCCGTCGGTGGCGATCTTGCCGTCGCGCGCATCCAGGCCGACGATGATGCTGCCGGGGAAGGCGCCGCAGGCATCATGCAGGAACCCGGGGTTCTTGACGGCGGCCGTACCGATGATGACGTACGAGATGCCGGCATCGAGATAGGCCTCGATGGTGTCCAGGTCGCGGATGCCGCCGCCGATCTGGACCGGAATGTCGTCGCCGACCGCGTCGAGAATGGCCTTGATGGGAGCGTCGTTCTTGGGTTTGCCGGCGACGGCGCCGTTCAGGTCGACCAGGTGCAGGCGGCGCGCGCCCAGGTCGAGCCAGTGCGTGGCCATGGCGGCGGGGTCTTCAGAGAATACCGTTGCCTCGTCGAGGTCTCCCTGGCGCAGGCGTACGCAGCGCCCGTCTTTGAGATCGATGGCGGGGATCAGCAGCATGGTGGATAGCGAGCGTTGAAAAAAACGGTTGAAAAAGGCCGGCCGAAGCTCGTACGGGCGCGGCTATGGCTTCCAGTCTACAAAATTGCGGTACAGGCGCAAACCATGTGCCGCGCTTTTCTCGGGGTGGAACTGCACCGCGAAAACATTATCGGCTGCTATCGCGCACGTAAATGTAACGCCGTAGTCGGTTTCCCCTGCGGTCAGGGCGGGGTCGGCCGGCGCGGCATAGTAGCTGTGCACGAAATAGAAATGCGTATGGTCCGGAACGCCGTCCCATAAGGGGTGAGAGCGCGTCTGGCGGACTTGGTTCCAGCCCATGTGGGGGACTTTCAGGCGTTCGGCATCGCCCTCGGCGGCGGTGCCGTCGGCGAATTGCGCGCCGGCGAAGCGCCGCACCACCCCGGGGAACAAGGCCAGGCAGGAGGTGTCGCCTTCTTCGCTGCGCTGGAACAGCATTTGTTCGCCCACGCACACGCCCAGCAAGGGCTTGCTGCGCGCCGCGCGTTCGACCGCGACACGCAGGCCGGATTCGTTCAGGGTGCGCATGCAATCGGCCATGGCGCCCTGGCCCGGAAATACGACCCGGTCGGCCGCGTCGATGTCGGCGGTGTTGTTGCAAATGCGGATGTCGGCGTCGGGCGCGGCGTAGCGCAGCGCGCGCGCCACGGAGTGGAAGTTGCCCATTCCGTAGTCGACGATGGCAATGGTGGTCACTGAGCTCTGCCTGCGGTCGGGTTACAGCACGCCTTTGGTGGACGGTACGGCATCGCCCATGCGCGGATCGAGTTCGAGCGCCATGCGCAGCGCGCGGCCGAATGCCTTGAAGACCGTTTCGCACTGGTGGTGGGCGTTGACGCCGCGCAGGTTGTCGATGTGCAAGGTGATCAGGGCGTGGTTGACGAAGCCCTGGAAAAATTCGCGGGTGAGGTCGACGTCGAAGTCGCCGATGCGCGCGCGCGTGAAGGGGATGTGGTATTCCAGGCCCGGGCGGCCGGAAAAATCGATGACCACGCGCGACAAGGCTTCATCCAGCGGCACATAGGCGTGGCCGTAGCGGCGCAGGCCGGCCTTGCTGCCCACCGCCTTGGCGATGGCCATGCCCAACGTGATGCCGACGTCTTCGACCGTGTGGTGGGCGTCGATGTGCAGGTCGCCGTCGGCGTGGATGTCCAGGTCGATCAGGCCATGCCGCGCGATCTGGTCGAGCATGTGGTCCAGAAACGGCACGCCGGTGGCGATGGTCTGCTTGCCGGTGCCGTCAAGGTTGACGGCCACGCGGATGCGCGTTTCGTTGGTGTTGCGGGTGATTTCGGCGGTACGCATAAAAAGGAAGGCGAGCCTAGTTGGGGCTGAGAATGTCTTGCAGGGCGGACAGCAGCGCGGCGTTTTCGGCGGGCGTGCCCACCGAAATGCGCAGGCAGTCGGCCAGCAGTGGGTGGGCGCCCGAGAAGTTCTTGACCAGTATTTTGCGCGTTTTCAGCGCAAGATGCACGGCGTTGCCGCCCGGCTTGCCGGAAAAGCGCGCAAGTACGAAGTTGCCGGCGCTGGGATAGGGGGTAACCCCCGGCAAGGCGGCCAACCCGGCAGCCAGCGGTTCGCGGTCGGCACGCAGCCGCGCGGCCTGCTCGTCGAGCACGGGCTTGTGGCGCAGTACCGCGCGCAGGGCGGCCTGGGTCAGCACGTTCAGGTTGTAGGGCGGACGTACTTTGTCGAGTTGCGCGATCCAGTCGGGATGGCCGGCCAAATAGCCGAAGCGCAGGCCGGCCAGGCCGATCTTGGACACGGTGCGCAGCACTACCGCCTGGGGCAGCGAGGGCAGGCGCGGCATCCAGGTATGGCCGGCGAAGGGCTGGTAGGCCTCGTCGAGCACCACCAGGCCGGGGGCCGCGTCCAGAATGGCTTGTACGGCGGCGTCGGGCCACAGGCCGCCCGTGGGGTTGTTGGGCAGCGCCAGGAACACCACTTTGGGGCGATGGCGCTGGATGGCGTCCAGCATGGTGGGCAGATCGAGCTGCAGGTCGGCGGTCAGCGGCACGCCCACGAAACGGGCGTGGTCAAAGCGCGCCGCGATGTCGAAGTACACGAACGACGGCCAGGGCGACAGTACCGTGTCGCCGGGCTGGCAACAGGCTTGCACGACCAGGTGAATGAGCTCGTCGGAGCCGTTGCCGAACAGCAGGCCGGCCTGGGCCGGAATGCCGAAGGCGCGGCGTACGTCTTCGGCCAGCGGGCCGGTATCGCCCGGCGGGTAACGGTTGAGCGCGGTGTCGCGCACCGCGCGGGCGACGTCATCGCGCACGGCCTCGGGCAGGGCATAGGGGCATTCCATGGCATCGAGCTTGATGCCATCGGTGGCCGGTGCCACGGGATAGGCGCTCAACGCGCGGATGTCGGCGCGGACCGTACCGGCGATACGGTCGGCCACGGCGTCGCCGTTCATGGGGTGTCCAGCCGGTACTGCGCGCTGGCGGCGTGCGCCGGCAGGCCTTCGCCCAGCGCCAGTTCGGCGGCGATGCGGCCCAGGGTCTGGGCGCCCTGCCGCGATACCTGGATCAGGCTGGAACGCTTTTGGAAGTCGTACACGCCCAGTGGCGACGAAAAGCGCGCCGTGCGCGAGGTGGGCAGCACATGGTTGGGGCCGGCACAGTAATCGCCCAGCGATTCCGAGCTGAACCGGCCCATGAAGATGGCGCCGGCATGGCGGATGCGGGCGGTCCAGTGTTCGGGCTGCTCGGTGGATATTTCCAGGTGTTCGGGGGCGATGTCGTTGGCGATGGCGCAGGCCTCTTCCAGGTCGCGCACCAGGATCAGCGCCCCGCGGTTGGCCAGACTGACGCGCAGGATGTCGGCGCGCGGCATGGTGGGCAACAGGCGGGC
>DASPIV010000313.1:0-2226 GCA_035628955.1 Bordetella sp. | reverse complement strand
GATGCCAGCCGCTACTACCAGGACATCGACGCCCTGGTGCGGCTTGATCCGGCCCGCCGCGCCGACACCCTGATACTGGCGCTGGAATTTCCCACCCCCATCGATGCCGCCTACGCGGGCCGGCCCGCATGGCGCAAAGCCAGTTGGGCGAGCGGCGCGAACAGCGTGCAGGCCGCCGGCCGGCCCCCGCCCGTCAGTGCCTTCCAGGTGCTGGACGACGTACTTCTCCTGCTGGCCGATCGCCGCCGCTTGCCGGCACTGAACGGCATTGTGCTGGCCGGCCATTCCGGCGGCGCGCAGTTGCTGCAGCGCTATGCGGTACTGAACGACGTGGACGGCGCCATACGGCGCAACGGCGTGGCACTGCGCTACGTCATCGCCAATGCCCCGTCCTACCTGTACCTGACCAACGAGCGCCCGCGCCGTGCCGGCAGCGGTTTCGAGCCCTACGAACGCGGCATCTGCCCTACCTATAACCAGTATCCGTACGGGCCCCAGGACCTGCCCGGGTACGCCGCCGATTCCAACGCGGCCAGCCTGTATGTGCGCTACGCGGCGCGCGATGTGGTGTATTTGCTGGGCAGCGCCGACACCAACCCCGAAGACCATGGCCTGGACAAGCGCTGCGGCGCCGAGGCCCAGGGCGCCACGCGGCTGTCGCGCGGCCTGGGCTACCTGCGCTACGACCGGCTGCTGGCCGGCCGCGGTGCTCGGCCGGTGAGCCTGCATCACGAGCACCAGCAGGTGATGGGCGTGGGCCATGAATCGGCCGCCATGTTCGGTTCGCTATGCGGCACGCGCGCCCTGCTGGGCGACGACGCCAGCACCGCTGTCAATGCCGCGGCCTGCCAGCCCATCGATCAAAAGTGATGCCCCCGTTATGCCGGGGACGGTGGCTGGCCGCCCTGGCGCAAGGGTTGCAGCAGGCCGGCCAGGCCGTTGTGGTCCAGTTCGTGCATCAGCGCCAGCAGGCGGCCGATTTCGCCGGGTGGAAAACCCTTGCGCGCAAACCAGGCCAGATACGGCCCGGGCAGATCGGCAATCAGGCGCCCCTGGTATTTGCCAAAGGGCATTTCGCGCGTGACCAGGCGTTCAAGGTCTTGCGGATTCATCGCCGCCCTGCCAATCCAAGGGCCAATGCCCGGCCAGTACGTTCTGCAGCCACAGGGTGCAGGTCAGGGTCTTGGCGTCGGTGATTTCGCCGCTGCGGCAGGCCAGCGCCAGGTCTTGCGGCGTGGTGCTGTGCACTTCCAGGAACTCGTCGGCGTCTAGCCGGGCCGCCCCCGCGACCAACTGACGGGCAAAGAATATATGGATGATCTCGGTCGAGTAGGCGATGGCCAGGTGCATGGCGCCGGCATAGGCCCACTGCCCGGCCGTATACCCGGTTTCTTCAAGCAGCTCGCGGCGCGCGCAGGCCAGCGGGTCTTCGCCTGGGTCGAGTTTGCCGGCGGGAAATTCGGTCATGACGCGCCCGACCGGATAGCGGAACTGGCGCTCGAGCAGCACGCGCCCGTCATCAAGCAGCCCGATGATCACGACCGCCCCCGGGTGCACGATGTATTCGCGCCTGGCCTGCCGGCCGTCGGGCAGGCGCACGGTGTCGCAGCGCGCCTTCAGGAAGCTGCCGTCGCACAGCGTCTGGCTGTCGAGCAGGGTTTCGGTCAGGTGGGCATCGTTGGAAGAGTTCATGGGCTGCTGCCTGGCGAATGGAAACAGCCAGGCAGCTTACCATCCGCCGATGGCACTTTACCTGTTGCGGCGCGCCTCGAGGGCTTGCAGGCAGGCGGCCACGCCGCCCTGCAATTGCGTGTTGTTGATGGCTTCGCGGTCGACCTGGTTGCGGCACCGCTGATACTGCGACAGGCTTTCCGGCGTGTCGCGGATAACGCCCGACGGCGCGGCCGCGCCGGGCTGTTGCTGCTCGGTGATGCGCAGCGTCGAAGGCGGCGACTTGCTGCCGTCTTGCGACGGAAAGCTGTATTCGCGGGGCTGGGGCTGCGCCTGCGCCGTGCCCAATGCACTCAGCAGGCAGGCCATGGCGGCCAGGCCCGAAATCGCGATCGTCTTCATGATGAGGGATCCTTACAGGGTTGGCGGCGGACGGCCAGATGAGCCGCCCGCAAGCGGTTATCGTAACGTCGCTCGTGCGGGCACGGCGTACCGCCATGGTGCCAAACAGCAACAAAAGCTAGCATCCCCTCATTCCCCCGCTACCGTCAGCCC
>DASPIV010000312.1:0-6964 GCA_035628955.1 Bordetella sp. | reverse complement strand
GGCGCTGGAGCGGCCTACCGCGCCGTCGGCGTTCACTTCATCGATCAGGACGTCGATGTCGCGGCCCACGCGGGTTTGCAGACGCGCCGCCGAGATGGCCTGCTGGTGCACCATGAAACGGTCCCAGCGGTCTTGCTTGATTTCATCGGGTACCGCGCCAGCGAGTTCGTTGGCGGGTGCGCCGTTGACCGGCGAATACTGAAAACAGCCAACGCGGTCCAGCTGCGCCTCGCTCATCCAGTCGAGCAGGTATTGGAAGTCTTCTTCCGTTTCGCCCGGGAAGCCCACGATGAAGGTCGAACGCAGCGTCAGGTCGGGGCATTGTTCGCGCCAGCGCTTGATGCGGGCCAGCGTCTTGTCTTCGAAGGCCGGGCGTTTCATGGCCTTCAGGATGCGCGGACTGGCGTGCTGGAAAGGGATGTCCAGGTAGGGCAGGATCTTGCCCTGTTCCATCAGCGGGATCACCTCGTCGACGTGCGGATAAGGGTACACATAGTGCAGGCGCGTCCAGACGCCCAGTTCGGACAAGGCCACACAGAGCTCGGTCATGCGCGTCTTGACCGGCCGGCCATTCCAGAAACCGCTGCGGTATTTCAGGTCGACGCCGTAGGCGCTGGTGTCTTGCGAGATCACCAGCAGTTCTTTCACGCCCGCCTTGACCAGGCGTTCGGCCTCGTTCAGAACGTCGCCCACCGGCCGGCTGACCAGATCGCCCCGCATGGACGGGATGATGCAGAAGCTGCAACGGTGATTACAGCCTTCGGATATCTTCAAGTACGCGTAGTGGCGCGGCGTGAGCTTGATGCCTTGCGGCGGCACCAGGTCGACATACGGGTTGTGGTCGGCCTTGGGCGGCGCGGCCAGGTGCACGGCGCGCACGACTTCTTCGTACTGCTGCGGGCCGGTGACCGCCAGCACACTGGGATGCACGTCGCGGATGACGGATTCTTCCACACCCATGCAGCCCGTGACGATGACCTTGCCGTTCTCGGCGATGGCCTCGCCGATGGCGTCCAGCGATTCGGCCTTGGCGCTGTCGATGAAGCCACAGGTGTTCACGACCACCACATCGGCGTCGTTGTAGTCGGGCGTGACCTGGTAGCCCTCGGTGCGCAGTTGGGTCAGGATACGTTCGGAGTCGACCAGGGCTTTCGGACAGCCCAGGCTGACGAAGCCGACTTTGGGGGAAGACATGGAATACCTCGGGGCGGGCGCGACGTGCGCCGGCGATCAAAAACTGCGCAATTTTTGCGCGGGGGGCGGGTCGAGCCGGGCATTTTAGACGCTTTGCGGCCGGTGCGGCGCCACGCGTACAACTTACGGACCGCTGCGCCGGTACAGCGCCAAAGTGGCGGCCATGCCGATCAGCGCGCCGCCGCACAGGCGGTTCATCCAGCGCAGGCCGCCGCTTTTCAGGGCGCGCATCATGCGGGCGCCCAGCAGCGCGTAGGCCAGCATGGCGGCCAGGTTCAGCACCGCCAGAATGGCCGCCAGCGCCAGGTACTGCGGCAACAGCGGGGCGGCGGGGTCGATGAACTGCGGCAGGAATGCCGACATGAACAGCAGTGCCTTGGGATTGGTGATGGCGACCAGGAAGCTGCGCAGGAACAAGGCATGCGGGCCCGGGGTCGCCGCGCCTTCCCGGCCGGGCAGCACGGCCGCCGCGTCGGTGCGCAGCAGGCGCCAGCCCAGGTAGGCCAGATAGGCCGCGCCAGCCCACTTCAGCGCCTGGAAGGCGGCTTCCGAGGCGGCCAGCAGCACGCCCAGCCCCGAGGCCACCACGGCCACCAGCGCCATATCGGCCAGCACGGCGCCCACCATGCCCCAGGCGGCGGCGCGCACGCCATGGTACGAACCGTTGCTCATGGCCAGCAGCACGGTGGGGCCGGGCGTGGCGATGGTGATGCCCGAGGCCAGAGCGAACAACAGCAAGGTGGCAAGCGTCATGGCGGACCAGGGCAGGCAAAGAGGTAGCGGGGGGCGATGCCAGTGTGAGGCGTCGCGGCGGATTCGTCCAGTCAGCGGCTACCATAGTGGATTGCATCGCTCTGTACCTTTCCATGCCCCTGCCTTCCGCCTCTTTGGATCTGCCTGAATCCCCGCCGCCCCGGCCGGCCTTGTCAGCCGTGCTGCTGGCCGCCGCCGGCGCCGTGCAGGCGGTGGGCGACGGCCGCTCGCTGACCGACGCCCTGGCCGGCGTGCCCCCGGCGCTGCGTCCCGCCGCGCAGGCTGTGTCGTTCCATGCCATGCGCCAGTGGGGCTGGGCCGGCGCCATCGCCGGCAGCCTGGTGCAGCGTTCGCCCGGGGCCTTGTTCGATGCGCTGCTGCAAGTGTCTTTGTCGCTGCTGCGGGTGCCGCCGGGCGAAGACGGCGCCGCCGATGGCTTGCCCGCGTTGCCCGGCATGCCGGTCTATGCGCCGCACACGGTGGTAAACCAGGCCGTGACGGCCGCCGCCGGCCAGCGCGGCCTGTCAGCCTACAAAGGCCTGCTCAATGCCAGCCTGCGCCGCTTCTTGCGCGAACGCGCGGCGCTCGAGGGCGCCGTGGCCGATCGGCCCGAAGTGCGCTGGAACCACCCGGGCTGGTGGGTCGACCAGCTACGCGCCGCCTATCCCGATCAATGGCAGGCCATCGCGGCGGCAGCCAACGTGCCGGCGCCGCTGATCCTGCGCGTCAACCCGCGGCGCGCCACGCGCGAGCAGGTCCGCCAGGCCTTGCAGGACGCCGGCATCGCGGCCGAGCCGGTGGGAGCGGCCGGGCTGGTGCTGGCCCAGGCCAGGCCCGTGACGCAACTGCCCGGCTTTGCCGAGGGCTGGTGGTCGGTACAGGACGCGGCCGCGCAACTGGCGGCCCCGCTGCTGGGGCCGCGCGACGGCCAGCGCGTGCTGGACGCCTGCGCCGCGCCGGGCGGCAAGACCGCCCATTTGCTGGAACTGGCCGACCTGGATCTGTTGGCCCTGGATGCCGATGCCACGCGCCTGCAGCGGGTCGGCCAGAACCTGGATCGCCTGGGGCTGCGCTCGGACCGCGTGGCGCTGGCGGCGGCCGATGCCGCCGACCTGGATGCCTGGTGGGATGGCAGGCCGTTCGATGCCGTGCTGGCCGATGTGCCTTGCACGGCTTCGGGCATCGTGCGCCGCCATCCGGACATCCGCTGGCTGCGCCGGGCGCCCGACATCGCCCGTACGGCCGCGCTGCAGGGCCGTATCGTGGATGCGCTGTGGCGCACCGTGGCCCCGGGCGGGCGGCTGCTCTACGTGACGTGTTCGGTGTTTCCGGCCGAAGGCGAGCGGCAGGCCGAGGCCTTCGCGCGGCGCCATGCCGATGCCCGGCGCCTGGATGCGCCCGGCCAACTGCTGCCTGTTGCCATTGGCGCAACACCTCAAGCCCAGCATGACGGCTTTTTCTATGCGTTGTTTGCCAAGCAGTCGTGAATCGCCAAGAATAGCTGAATGACCCGGTCGAGTTACAAATATCGATGATTTCCCGTCTATGTTGCGCGCTACTGCTGGCATTGCTACTGCTTCCTCTGGGAGCGGACGGGCAGGCGTACGCCGATGAACCGCGCGTGACGCGCATCGAGCCCATCATCCGCGACGGCAAGCTCGAAGTCGATGCCGAAGTCGATTTCCAGCTCAATGACCAGCTGCGCGACGCGGCCGAACGCGGGCTGCCGCTGTATTTCACGGCCGACGTCGTCATCAGCCGGTCGCGCTGGTGGTGGTTCGACGATACGGTGGTCGACACCACCCTGACCTGGCGCGTGGTCTACAACGCCCTGACGCGCCAGTGGCGGGCCGGCGCCGGCCAACTGAGCCTGCCGGTGGCCTCGCTGGACCAGGCCATGGACATGGTGCGCCATATTCGCCGCTGGCAGCTGGTCGATGTTTCCGAACTCGATTACGACGTGTCCTATAGCGGGCAAATGCGCCTGCGCCTGGATACCTCGCAATTGGCGCGGCCATTCCAGGTCAACGCGCTCAACAGCAGTTCATGGTCGCTGGCCACCCCATGGACCGACTTTTCGTTTTCGCTGGCCAAACCCCGGGATCCGTCATGAGGATGCTGCTGCGCATTGCGCTGATCATCGGGGCGATCAGCGGGCTGGCCTTGCTGGGCCTGCTGGCCTGGTCCACCGGCAATGCCTCGCGCTTTGCCCGCTACTACGACACCCTGCTGATCCTGAACGGCGTTTTCGCGCTGGCGCTGTACATCTGGGTGGCGGCCCTGACCACGCGGCTGCTGCGCCAGATACGGCGCCGCCAGTTCGGCGCGCGCCTGACGGCGCGTTTCGCGCTGGCCTTCGCCTTGATCGGCGTGGTGCCGGGAGCGCTGATCTACACCGTGTCGGTGCAGTTCATGTCGCGTTCGATCGAGTCCTGGTTCAATGTGCGGGTCGACAGCGCGCTTGAATCGGGCCTGAATCTGGGCCGCGCGGCGCTGGATTCGCTGCTGGCCGACATGGATGCCAAGGCGCGCGCCATGGCCGCCGAACTGAACAATACGGCCGACCGCGATATCCCCCTGGCCCTGACCCGGATGCGGGAATCCAGCGGGGTGCGCGATGTCATGGTGTTTACCGGCAGCGGCCGCCTGGTGGCCTTTTCCACCGACCAGTACGGCCAGTTGCTGCCCGAGATTCCGCCCCCCACGGTACTGAACCAGTTGCGCCTGGGCCGCGGCTATTCGGCTGCCGAGGCCGATGATCTTGATGTGGCCGGCGGCAAAGGGCGGCTGTTGTTGCGGGTGGTGATCCCGCTGAATTCGCCCGCCCGGTTCGACAGCCTGACCGCCATGCCGTCCGAGCCGCGCTGGCTGCAACTGTTGCAGCCCGTGCCCGAGCAGATCGCCGACAACGCCAATCAGGTGCAGCAGGGCTTCCGCGACTACCAGGAACTGGCCCTGTCGCGGCTGGGCCTGCGCAAGCTGTACGGCATTACCCTGACCCTGACCCTGCTGCTGGTGGTGTTTGCCGCCATTGCGGTGGCGCTGTCGCTGTCCAAGCGCCTGGTGCGGCCGCTGCTGCGGCTGGCGGCGGGCACCCAGGCGGTGGGCGTGGGCGATTACCGCCCCTTGCCCGAGCCGCCCGAACGCGACGAAGTGGGGCAACTGACCCGCTCGTTCAATGCCATGACGCGCCAGCTCGACGAGGCGCGCCACATGGTGGAAAGCAACCGGCGCCAGCTCGAGCGCTCGAATGTCTACCTGGAAAGCGTGCTGTCGAACTTGTCGTCAGGCGTGCTGGTGTTCGACGAAGGGTTCCGCGTCACCACCGTGAACCAGGGCGCGCAGTCCATTCTGCAGGCCGATCTGCGCTCGGTCATCGGCCGGCCGCTGGAAACCGTGGACGGCATGCTCGAGTTCATCCAGATCGTGCGCCGGGCCTTTGCCCAGCATGCCGCGGTGGGCTCGGAACGCCTGCATTGGCAGCAGCAGTTCGAAATCACGCTGGCGCCGGCGGCCGATTCGGGCGAAGTGCTGCAGCCCCTGACGCTGCTGGCCCGCGGCACGCATTTGCGCGTGGATGGCCGTGGCAACGGCTATCTGGTGGTGTTCGACGACATCACCGAGGTCATCTCGGCCAACCGCACGGTGGCCTGGGGCGAGGTCGCGCGCCGGCTGGCCCACGAAATCAAGAACCCGCTTACGCCGATCCAGCTTTCGGCCGAGCGCCTGGCCATGAAACTGGCCGACCGCCTGCAGCCCGCCGATCGGCAGATGCTCGAGCGGTCTACCAACACCATCGTCAACCAGGTAGGTTCGCTCAAGCAGATGGTGGACGATTTCCGCGAATACGCCCGTACCCCGCCGGCCGTGATGCAATCGATCGATTTCAATGCCCTGGTGGCCGACGTGCTGTCGCTCTACGGCTGGGAACCCGGCGAAAAGACGGCCACGCGTCTGGGCGCCCGGGCCCTGAACCTGGATGTCGAGCTCGAGCCCGCGCTGCCCAACATCGAAGGCGACCCCACCCAACTGCGGCAGGTCATCCATAATTTGTTGTCAAATGCGCGCGATGCCGTTGCCGAACAGGGCGACCAGGGGCGTGTGCGCGTGGCAACGCAGCTGATGTGCGGCCCCGACGGCGAAGGCGATGCGCAGCCGGCGGTGCGCTTCACCGTGGCCGATACGGGCCAGGGGTTCTCGCAGAAGGTCATGCAGCGGGCTTTCGAGCCGTATGTCACCACCAAGGCCCACGGGACTGGGTTAGGATTGGCAATTGTGCGCAAAATCATCGAAGAGCATGGGGGCAGAATCGACCTTGCCAACCGCAAGGAAGGCGGGGCCCGGGTTTCGATACTACTGACCCGGCTGGCGTCCAAGGCCGTTACTATGGACGTGACCGCGCAAGAAAAGGATAATGCGGCTACGCAATAGGTGGATGGTTTATGGCCAGAATTCTGGTGGTTGACGACGAAGTCGGCATTCGCGAACTTTTGTCGGAGATTCTTTACGACGAAGGTCATACGGTCGAATTGGCCGAAAACGCGGCAGAAGCGCGCGCGGCGCGCTTGCGCATGCGCCCCGATCTGGTCCTGCTCGATATCTGGATGCCCGACACCGACGGGGTCAGTCTGTTGAAGGAATGGGGCTCGCAGGGCCTGCTCGACATGCCTGTCATCATGATGAGCGGCCACGCCACCATCGACACGGCGGTCGAGGCCACGCGCATTGGCGCCATGGATTTCCTCGAAAAGCCGATCACGCTGCAGCGCCTGCTCAAGACCATTGCCGCCGGCCTGGCGCGCGGGCGCATGCCGCATGCCACGTCGGCCACCACGCCGCTGGCGCCGTCCGCACCGGCGGTGGCACTCGAAGACGAGCTCGATCCTCTCCCCGCGCTGGCTGCCATGCCGGCTGCAGCAGAGGCTGCCCCGCTGTCCAGCGGCAAGCTGGGCTCCATCGCTCTCGACCAACCGCTGCGCGAGGCGCGCGACGAATTCGAACGCATTTATTTCGAATA
>DASPIV010000311.1:0-7859 GCA_035628955.1 Bordetella sp. | reverse complement strand
GTATTCGTCGGGCGCCAGGGAAAGTTCGCTGCGGCTGTGCACAGCCACCGAGTAGAACAATTGCACGGCGTCGGGATGCAGCATACCCGCCAGGCGGGCGATATCTGCCGCCAGCGGATCATCGGCCGGCGTAGCGGCCGGCACGCGCTGCTCGATGGCCACGCGCGACAGCAGCACGGCCAGGTCGGCCAAGGCGCCGGCATAGGACAGCCCGCGCGTGGCGAGTTCATCGGCCACGGCCAGCACGCCTGTTGCATCGCCGGATTGCAGGGACTCGAGCAGGCGCACCAGGTGCCGCTGGTCGATAGTGCCCAGCATGCCGCGCACGGCTTCTTCGGTCAGGTTGCCCGCGCTGTAGGCAATGGCCTGGTCGGTGAGCGACAGGGCATCGCGCATGGATCCGCCCGCCGCCTGGGCGATCAGCCGCAGGGCCGGCAGTTCGCAGGCCATGGACTCGTCGCCCAGCACCGCCTGCAGATGGCCGACGATGGCATCGGGCGCCATCTGCTTCAGGTTGAATTGCAAGCAGCGCGACAGCACGGTGACCGGTATTTTCTGCGGATCGGTGGTGGCCAGGATGAACTTCACATGCGGCGGCGGCTCTTCGAGCGTCTTGAGCATGGCGTTGAACGCATGCCCGGTCAGCATGTGGACTTCGTCGATCATGTAGACCTTGTAGCGCCCCGCACCGGGCGCATACACCGCCTGTTCGAGCAACTGGGTCATTTCTTCGACGCCGCGGTTCGAGGCGGCATCGAGCTCGAGATAATCGACAAAGCGGCCGGAATCGATCTCGGTGCAGGCTCGGCACTGCCCGCACGGCTTGGACGTAATGCCGGTTTCGCAGTTGAGCGACTTGGCCAGGATGCGCGACAGGGTGGTCTTGCCCACGCCGCGCGTGCCGGTGAAAAGCCAGGCATGGTGCAGGCGCTGGGTATCGAGCGCATGCGTCAGTGCGCGCACTACGTGGTCCTGGCCTACCAGGGTATCGAACGAGCGCGGCCGCCACTTGCGAGCCAGTACCAGATAAGTCATGGACGGATTGTAGAGCCAGTTGCGCGCGGCCGGCGCGCCGGAAAATGCAAAGGGGCGCCGCAACCAGGGCGCGAACCGCCATGAACCATGGCAATTCGTTCCGATTGCGGCGCCCCTTTGGGGAAACCGGTGGCGAGCCTTACTCCGGCACTGATCCTAAACGACTATGGCTGCTTCGTTCCCGACCTGACCAGGTTCACCGCCGAACCATGCGAAGGGGCCCGCCACTTGAGATTCTAGCAGAGCGGCCGTTGGGCCGCTTGCTGGAATCTCAAGTGGCGGGCCCCCGTGGGGCTGTATGGAGGGCACCTGATGCCCGGCTAGATGTCTATCCAGAGTTCCGCTCTTGGGAAATACAGGGCGGCGCGGGCGGGGCGGTTGTCCAGGGCGGTGACTTGGGCGCAATAGCGGGCCAGCTGATCGGTGTGGCGCTGGCGCATGCGGGTGGCGAAATGGTCCGGCGCTTCGCCGGGATGCGGGCGTGCGGTCTTGTAGTCGACGATCAGCCAACCGTCTTCGGTGCTTAGCGCCAGGTCGATGACCGACACCCGGCCAGTGGCGTCGATCAGGGGCCATTCGCGGCGGGCGGCCGATTGCGACAGCAGCCAGCGGCCGCGTCCGTGGCCGAGCGTGGCCACCAAGGTATCGAGCACGGCCCGCGCGGCCTCGGGTGCCTGCGCGGCGGGCAAGCCGGCGCGGGTCAGTTGCTTTTGCATCACGGGCAGATAGCCACGCAGGGTGTCGGCCGGCCAGGCTGGCAGGCCATCTTGCCCGATGCGCGCCAGCCAGGCGTGGGCCAGTGTGCCGATGGCGGCGTCGTGCGCGGTTTCCAGTTGCCAGGCCGGGTGCTCGGCGCCCTGCCCCAGTGCCGCCCCCAGCGCAAACCCCGGGCCGCCGACCACGGCGCGCCGGCTGCGCAGAGTCTCGATCGCCGTGTCCGCCAGGCGCCGCAGCGGCCCGCCGCGCACTTGTCCGGCTGCGTCCACATCGACGGGCGCATCATCGTGCCAGTCGGGCGGCGGGGTTTTCTGGCTGGCGGGCAGCCACTCCCACAAGCGGCCCAGCAGGCTGGCCGGGGCGGGAGCCTTGGCTTGCCCGGTGCTGCGGTCGATTGCCACATTGCCCACCAGGTGCAGGCGATGGCGCGCGCGCGTGGCGGCCACATACAGGAGACGATCGGTTTCATAGGCGGCGCGGCGCTTCTCGCGCAGGCCCAGATAGCGCGACACGGGGTCGGCCTCGTTTTCAGCGCGCGGCTTTACCGGGCCGAACAGCACGCGCTCGCCGCTTTGCTCGAAACTGACCAGCGGGGCCCGCTCGGCGCGCGGCGATTTGTGCAGACCATACAGGATGACCGTATCGAACTGCAGCCCCTTGGATTTGTGCATGGTCATGATCTCGACCACGCCGTTGTCATCGGCACCGCCTTCGGGCGCGGCATACAGACGGGCCAGTGCGGCATCCAGCCGCGCGGGGTCGAGGCCGCCATGAGGCGCCAGGCGCTCGACCAGCAGGAACAGGCTTTCGGCATCTTCGCCCGCGCTGGGGCTGGCATACAGCGCCGCCCCGCCCAGCCGCCGCCACAGCGATTCCAGCCAGGCCGCCAGCGGCATGGCGCCGCTGGCATTGGCCGCATCGAGCAGAATCGGGCCGACGTGGCTCAGTCGCGCGTATTCGGCTGCCGGCAGCAGGCCTTGCGCGCGGCAGGGCTGGGCGGCGGGCGCGTCCCACAGCGACAGGGTCTGCCCCGATGGCGCCGCGTCCGGTGCGGGGCGTGGCGCGCGCAAGGCGTCGGCCAGCAGCGCCGGTACCGGAGTCGCCAGGTCGTGGCCGAACAGCGCGTGCAGCGCATCCAGTGTCAGTCCGCACCAGGGCGCCCGCAACACCGACAACCACGCCATGCGGTCGGCGGGATGCGACAGGGCCCGCAGCAGTTGCACCAGATCGGACACGACGTGGCGCTGCGCCAGGGGAACCAGGTCGACCGCCCGGCAGCGGATGCCCGCCTGCGTCAGGCGGCGCACCAGTTGGCCCAGGTGGCCGCGTGCGCGCACCAGGATGGCGACGGGATGGCGGCTGGCCGGATCGCGTTCATCCAGCGCCTGGCGCACCAATTGCACTGTCAGTGCTTCGGCAGCGGCATCGGCCGCCCCTGCGCCGTCGGTACTGAAAGCGGCATGGAAACGCACGGGTTCGCCAGGCAATGACGGATTGAACGCCGCCGAATCGGTATAAGCGATGGCGCCGGCGGCCGCATCGCTGCGCGCCGGCAGCAGGCCGCGGAACGTGGCGTTCACCCATTCCACCACGCCGGCCTGCGAGCGGAAATTGTCGGTCAGTTGCAGGAACGTGGGCGCGATCTCGCCCACGCCGTGCTCGGCCGCCTGCAGGAACAGGCCCACCTCGGCCTTGCGGAACCGGTAGATGGACTGCATGGGGTCGCCCACCAGGAACAGCGTGCGGCCATCGCCCGGCTGCCAGCCGGCGGTAAGCGTGGCCAGCAGATGAATCTGTGTCAGGCTGGTGTCCTGGAATTCGTCGATCAGCAGGTGGCGGATCGAGGCATCCAGTTTCAGCAGCAGTTCGCCTGGGTCATCGGCGCTGCCCAGGGCATGCGCGGCGCGCTGCGCGATTTCGATGAAATCGACTTCGCGTGTTTCTGCAAAGCGCAGGTGCAACTGGGCCACCGCCAGCTTCAGTGTCATCAACTGCGCGCCCAGCACGCGCCATTGGGCATCGCTGAATTCGGCGGGCGGCACCTTGTCGACGGCATCGAGCATCCAGGTCCAGGCCGCTTTCGGGTCGGCCGCATCGAGCCACTGGATAAAGGCTTGCTTGTGTTCGCACTTGGGGGGAAAGCCCAGGTTCTTGTTGACCGTGCGGCGCAGTTTGCCGTCACTCGTCAGCAACAGGCGGCGCAAGGCTTGCCATTGTTCAAGACAGGCGGCGTCGGGCTCGAGCGGAGCATCCCAATCGCGTAGCGCGGCCAGGGCATGGGCGCTGTCGCCCTCATCCAGCGCGGCCACGGCCATCCGCGCCGGGCCGCACAAAGTGTCGTGCCACCCCATCGGCATGGCGCGCGCCAAGGCCTGCAGATCTTCGCCTATGGCCTCGGCCAGCGCATCCTGCAAGGCTTCGCGGTCGCTGCCGCGGGCCAGCAGCGGCAGCCACTGGTCGCGCTGCCCCAGCATGGCCGCGATGGCTTCGGTGGCGGCCTGGGTATCGACATCCAGGTGAGCCAGCAGGATGCGCACGGCCTCGAAATCGTCGGCCAGGGCCAGCGTGGCGCGTGCCGCCGCGTCGTAGTGGGCCTGCGCGTCGTCGGCGATATCGGGCATGCCGCCCAGTTCCGACAGCCACGGCATGCCGCGCACCAGGCCCGCGCAGAACGAGTCGATGGTGCGGATCGACAGGCGCGCGGGATGCTGCAGCAGTTTCCAGCCCAGTTCATCGTTGCGCTGCAGTGCCGCGCGCGCCAGGTGCCAGCTGCGCCGGCCGTGCTCGGAATCGGGCATGGGACCGCTGCCGTCACGCAGCTTGCCCAGCACGCGCGCATGCATTTCGGAAGCGGCCTTGCGTGTGAAAGTGATGGCCACGATTTCTTCGGGCCGGCTCACCGTGGCCAGCAGCGCCAGGATACGATCGGTTAGCAGTTCAGTCTTGCCAGACCCGGCCGGCGCCTGCACCAGGAACGAGGCCGCCGGGTCCAGCGCGCGCGCGCGGGCGCCGTGGTCGGAAGGTTGGCGGGCGGATCCGGTCATGCCGCGTCGTCCTCGTCTTCAAGATGCAGCCGCAGGAACGGCATGGCGTCGCAGTATTTCAGGTCGTCGCGGCGGTAGACCACATTGGCGGCGTAGCCGGATGCATATTCGTCGGCCAGGCCTTCGACGGCGGCGCGCCAGCGCAGCAGGATATCGCGCCAGGACTGGCCCTCGAAGCCCTTGCTGGCATCGGCGGCAGTCACCCCCGCGATACCCAGGTCGGTATCGGACAGCCCGGCCGCCGCCACCTGGCGCGCGTGCACCTGGGCCAGCACCAGCGCCGCGACATCGGCGTCCGGTGCATCCCCGGACAGCACGGCCGCGTAGAACGGCAACTGCAAGTTCACGGGCCGTGCGCGGGCCCAGTCGGACTCCGGATTGCCTGGCGCCATGCCGGTCTTGTAGTCCAGGATGACGGCACGGCCATCGGACAGGCGGTCCAGCCGGTCGAGCCGCACGGCCAGCGCCAGCGGCCCGCGCGACCAATGATGGGTTTCCTCGACTTGCGCCACCTGGAACGGCAGCCGCTGTGCTTCGAGATCGAACCAGTCTGCCAGTACGGCGCACGCGCGCTCGCATTCCAGTTCGCGCAGGGCGCGCGGATAGGCGCGCAGCTCTTCCTGGGCCGCCTCTTCGACTGCCTGCAGGATCAGCGCCTGCAATCGGCCCTGTTCCAGGGCTTCGTGCAGTTGTTCCTGGTCGGGCAGCATGCGCCACACCAATTCCAGCGCGCGGTGCAGGAACTGCCCGCGCACGTTCTGGTTGGCGGCATCGGCGTAGTCGGCCAGCGCCCTGCCCCCCAGCCGATGGCGCACGAATGCCCACAACGGGTTGCGCGCCTGCGTGTCCAGCACGTCCAGGCCGCCGGTTGCGCCGGCCCGCGCACTATCGGGTGCCGGCGCGGCCAGCGGCGGACCACGTTCGTCGTCGAGCACCTGTTGCGGCAGCGCGTCCGGCACGACGGCAGCAGGCGCCTGCCATGCCATGGGCGGCACATCGGCAATCAGCGGCGAAGGCCGCAATTCGCGTTCGCCATCGAGATGCGCATGGCTGACCACCACTTCGGGCGCACAGCGGCACAATGCCGCATACAAGGCCTCGGCCCATTGCCGCTCGCGCTCGGGCGTGGCGCGCGGCGCACCGGCCTGGCGCAGCACGCTCAGGGGCAGCAGTGGATTGGGTTGCGGCGTGGCGGGCAGCACGTCGTCGGTCAGGCCCAGGATCCAGATCCCATCCCAATGCCCGCCTTCGGCCTCGAGCAGGCCCAGCACGTCCAGGCGCGCCAGCGGATCGCGCTGCGGCTGGAATGACGCCGCGGCCGCGGCGCTGGCCAGCAGGCGCACCGCACCGCGCCCATCCAGCGGGCCGGCTGCCGGCGCCAGGGCCGCATAGCGCCCCAGCAGTTCGCCGAACGCGCCCATGACCTGGTAGCCCACGCTGTCCAATGGCCGCTCGCCGGGAAAGCCCAGCGCCACCAGCGCGGCACGGATCACCGGCATCCACAGGTCGGTAGTGCTGCGTTCGCCGGCCTGCTGCCAGATCTCGAGCGCGGCCGGCCATGCGGCCGACAAAGCCGTGCCATCGGCCAGGTCGCGCTCCCAGCGCGCAGCATCGATGCGGACCCGCGCCTGGCGGCGCCAGCGTGCATCAAGGGCCGCAAGCCGGGCCAGGTCGCGCCGGTCTCCGGCGCAATGCCCGGCCAGCAAGGCCGCCCCCAACACCGGCGCGTCGACGGCCCCGGCTTGCGCCATGTCGGCCAGCGCATGCAGCCAGGCCAGTGCGGCCCGCACGGCCGGCCATTCCGTCAATGGCCGCCCCACGGCAACGTTGAAAGCATGGCCGCCCTCGGCCAGGGCCTGCCCGATCACGCGCCGCGCAAAAGGCGATTCGGCCTGCAACTGGGCCGACACGATGGCATACCGCCCGGACGGCTCGGCGGCCAGCCGCTGCGCCGCCCAGGCTGCCGCGGCACGCCATTCGGCACCACGGTCGTTGGCGCTATACCGCGCCGGCTGGGCGGATTCGGCCAGTGTGTCGTTCAGCCACACCAGCGCCGCGCCCCCTGCCCGAAAGGCGTCGAGCAAGGCGGCAAAGCGTGGGGACACGTCGGTAAAGCCGGCCAGCACCAGATGCCGGGGCGCAGCCACCGTCCCTTGCTGCAAGGCACGCAGCACGCGCGCGTAGCCTTGGTTCGCGTCTTCGGCATCGATGGCGGCCAGGCGCTCATGGTAACGGCGGCGCCAGCGCGAGAACCCGCGATATTCGTCGGTATCGGCACCCGTGGGAACCTTCAGGCGCCATTCGTCCATCAAGGTGTCGGCGTCCGTGGCCAGCGCCGCGGCTTGCCCGGTATCGAGCAGCACCCGGCCGGCCTCTTCTTCGCCGATGGCATCGGCCCAGACCATTTGCGTGGCAAAGCTGTCGAGCCGGTGCGCGGGCAGGTCGGCCGCCGGCGCAAAGGCCAGTTCGCCCGCGGCCTCGGCCAGCCAGGCCGCCAGCGGCAAGACACGGGGCAATTCGCTGACTTGCCGCTCCAGACGCAGCTGCGCCGCCAAATCCAGCGTCAGGCGGCGCGCCAGGCGGTTGTTCACGGTCAGCACCAGCGTGTGGGCGGGCGGCAGCTGGCCGGCCTGTTCCAGCGTGATGATCGAGCGCGAATCCGGAGCGTAGGACATTCAGGGCGGGCGAATGTGTCTAGGTGAAGGGATAAGGATAACCGGGCATGGAGGGTAGTTTCTTCTGGCGTCGCGGTGAATCAGACTTCCCTGCATCGCCGGCGCGGGTGGGGTTCTTGCATGTTTCGCGCCGCGCCTTTGAGAAGAAAAAACATCTCGGGTCGCATTTTCGGGTGGAGGTTGGCAAGGGTCGTTTAACAATACGGATTACCGGCCTCGGCATGCTGCTGACCGAATGCGCATGGGCGCCGCGCTGGGCGGCGTCCATGCGCGGCCCAGCGCGATTTTCTTCCTTTCACTCAACGGTGGCAAAACTCAAGAACCCCGTCCTTCAACGCAATGCGGGAATTCGAATCCGGCGCGAGTCTGGCCGGTGGCCGGGCGGTGA